>NZ_JBTVBB010000035.1:0-16232 GCF_058356305.1 Candidatus Culexmicrobium sp. | reverse complement strand
GGGGGGCGGTATTCCGCATCCAAGTCTAATTTCAATAGAGGGTGAGCATGGTTCAGGTAAAACTGTCTTTTCACAGCAAATTGTTTTCCATATGTTGAAGTCGGGTATTAAAAGCATAGTTATTACTACCGAGAACACTGTTAAGGAATATTTAAAGATGATGAGATCAATTAAACTTGATGCAACAGAATTCTTTATTTTAGGTAAATTGAAAATTTATTCTCTTCATGTTAAAGGGGGGATGTGGAGTAGATATTTGTCTCCTCTATTTCTACATGCAATAAGTAGTTTTTTGGCATTTAAAAATTCATCTTATAAGTGTGTTGTAATTGATGATTTAAGTTCACTTTCTATTGACGTTACTAGGGATAGTTTCTTGACATTTATAACTAGAATGAAAAATCTGGTTTCTGAGGGTAGAACTATTATTTTGACTTTTCATCCTAAATTTCTTGAGGATGAATCTATTCGTCTTCTTAAAGCTTCAAGTGATGCATATTTTGTAATGAAAAATGCGTATATTGGCAATATGCAAGTGAAGATGTTACATGTAATTAAGTTGTGGGGGAGTTTTGGTGAGAGAAGGGCTACTATTAACCTTGAGATTAATCCAAATTTAGGTTTAAGAGTTTTACCTATAGGTGAGGTGACTATATGAAATTGTTTTTTAAGCGTTTATTCAGTAATGTTAAGAAGCCTAGTTCTACAAAGTATAGGAATCCATTGGATGTACCCATTCCAGAAACCTTAGAGGAGGCGGTTAGAAATCATGAATATTTGCTTAAATATTTAAACGATCTAAAAGTTAAGCCGCGTTACTTTTCAAGATTAGATTTAGCTAAAAATCTAGGTTCAGAGGTCAGTGTATTATATCCTGTTGGAGAGGGCATCTTTATACATATTGACCTTTCGGAGAGGAAATACACTATTATTGAGCCTCCAAAGCCTGAAAGAAGATTGCTGGAAATTATTGAGACTAGCATGGCTAAAATTTTAGCTGAGAAAAATATTGAATTGGATGAAGATAAAAGAGTTGATGTAATATTAAGGTTTTTTGATAGGGCTGTTAAGAAGTCTAAATTGAAATTAAGTAGGTATGGTAAGCAGAATTTGCTTTATTACTTTCTTAGAGAAAAGGTTGGTCATGGCTTTCTAGATCCATTTCTACTTGATGAATGGCTTGAGGATATTAGTATTCCTGGCGCTGGACCTGTTTTTGTTTATCATCGAATTTATGGTTATCTTGAGTCCAACATTACTATTAGTAGGGAGGAAGTTGATCAATTGTTAAGGAGTGTAGCTGAACGTTATGGCAAGGTTTTAAGTTATGCCAATCCAATCATAGACATTCATTTGCCAGATGGTAGTAGATTTAATATTGTTTTCGGTGAGGATATAAGTCTTCATGGAAGCAATTTTACTATTAGAAAGTTTTCTAAGGAGCCGTTATCTGTTGGTCATCTTGTAAAGTGGAATACCTTTAATAGAGTTATGGCTGCTTATATGTGGATGCTTATTGAAGTTGGCATATCCTTCTTTGTATGTGGTGAAACTGCTTCTGGGAAGACAACTACTTTGAATGCTCTCTTAGCCTTCATTCCTCCCTTCTCTAAAATTGTTAGTATTGAAGAGACTCCTGAAGTTAGATTGCCTCATAGGAACTGGGTTAGAGAGGTAACTAGAATGCATACTGGAAGTCCAGTAACCATGTTTGACCTAGTTAAAGCCGCATTAAGGCAGAGACCTGATTACATTGTCATAGGTGAAATTAGAGGTGAGGAAGGGAGAATTGCTTTTCAAGCTATAGAAACTGGACATCCGGTTGTTTCAACTATGCATGCTGGAACTTTAAGTCAGCTATTTCAAAGAATGACTTCAGATCCCATTAATGTTCCTAAATCTCATATAGATGGATTAAACTTAGCGATCTTTCAAGCTAGAATTGAGCGTGAAGGCAAGTTTATTAGGAGAGTAACTTCTGTAAATGAAATTATTGGATATAATCCTACTTCAGGTAGATTGATGTTTCTACCAAGTTTTACCTATGATCCTGATGTTGACAAGCTTTCATTTGCAGGTACAAGTTATCTATTGGAAACTAAGGTGCTGCCTTTCAGAGGATGGAGTAAAGATAAGCTACCAGAGTTATATGATGAGTTGAATAAGCGTGCTGAGATAATTGAATGGCATGCAAATAATGCTCCCAGTTATTTTGATGTTTGGAGGACGATTATTGAGGTTGATAGAGTTGGAGTGAATGATGTTTATGAGAGAATAATGAGGGGGTTGAAGCCTTGGAGAGAGTTGTGAAAATTCTTTTTCTCATCATAATTTTAACTTCAATTTTCCCAATGTTCTTTCTATGGCAGAATGATATTGTTAATGCCGGTTTATCCTGCTTTGTTCCCATTTCCTTCCTTGCTGTTTTATTAGCTTTAAAAATGAGAAAAAAGGTTGGAAAGTTGGATATGTTGCTTGTCACTGCTATTTTACATATGTATTCTGTTTCTTTAGGTGAATCTGGGCCTTCAGAGATAGTAGACGCAGTTGCAGACACAGCTGAATACAAATATTACAGTAGAATTTTCAGGGTTATTCGTGATCTAACAGTTCATATGGGTCATGGATTGACGAAATCGCTTTCACAAATTGCTAAGACTGTTAAATCACCTCTAAAGGATATTTTGATACGGATGACTGAGGCTTTTTCAGCTACTAATCCTAGAGATTTTCTGGAGTTGGAGGCTTCAACTATAATGGAGGAGTATTCTGGATATTATAATCGTGCATTGGAGTCTCTTAGAGTTCTAGGTGGAGTTTTTAGTACGTTTCAAAGTGTTTCTGTCTTTATTGTGCTGACTGTTTTAATTATGACTCTCTTCATGACTGATCCATCAGTTATACCTTCTGCATATGCCTTGGCCCTCCTATCTACTGCTGCTATTCTACTAGCATTTAAAGTAATTTCACCAAAGGATTACCTAGTTTATGGAGAAGGAGCTGAATCACCAAAGTTCAAAATTTTTAAGTTTTCATTAACCTTTATTCCTATTGCATTTTTAACGTTTACTCTTCTCTTCTACTTCTTCGATAATCCCGCTTTAGGATTGATGGTATGTGGTGGTGTTCTTTTGCTTCCGGGCTACTTTGCATATGATATTGAGAGAATGGTAATGTCATATGATGAATATTATCCTTCATTTGTTAAGTCTCTAGGTGAAAATCTTTCTTCAACATTAAATTTAAAGAATGCATTGGAATATGCTATTCACATTCATTTAGGTCCTTTTGAGAAGTTGGTTAGATATACTTTAAATTGGGTTAAATTTGGAATTAATTATGAGAAGTCTTTGAGATTAATGGCATGTGCTTCTGCTTCCCATTTAATCTATATGTTCAATAAAATTTTAGTTGATTCGCTTAGAAGTGGAAGCCCACCATTAATGGTGAGTAAAGTTTTAGCTAATGCTTCTATTCGTTTTCTCGAGTTTAGAAAGCGTAGGTTGTCTGCAGCTAAGAATGTTGAAATTACAATGCTTCTTCTACAGCCAATAACTGTTTTCATATTGGTGAGTATAGTTAAGCTCTGTGGCTTCTTCACTGGGATTCTCAAACCTTTACCCTACTTGCCATTTAACGTCCTTCCTATAAATCTAATTGAAATGGGCAATGTCTTTCTTGTTTTAATTTTATCCTTCCTCAATTCTCTTGCAATTATTCAAGTTAAGGGTGGATTTAATTGGACTTTCATTCTTTACATGGCAATTTTACTGGTAATTAGTGGTTTAATGTGGTTTGCGGCAGAGTTTCTTGCACTATATATTTTCCCACAATTCTCATTAGATTTTTCGGGGGGTTTGCCATGAATTTTAACTTTAGCCTTATAAAATTCATATTTTCAATTTCTTTCCAAAAATTAACTCTATATTTATCTATTTTCCATCTATTTATTGGATTTTGCTATATTATATCTATCGCTATTTACTTCTTGATGAGGAAAGCGTGTGGTGTGGGTGTTGAGGTGAATTGTAATGCTTAATTTTAAACGCTTTCCTAGAGAAAAATTATTTTTAGGGCGAAGGGATAGATTGGCTGTTTACTTGGATATTTTAGAGTCGATTCTTTATTGTTGTAATTATAGTAGAACTGGTTGGGCTAAATTTACACATGTAATGTATAGAGCGAATTTATCTTCTAAAAGGTTGAAGGAACGTTTACTTGAGCTCTCCTATTTAGACCTCATTGTTTGGAATGATTTGGGGTTAAAATTGACTGAGAAGGGTTTAAATTTCTTGCATGATTGTAAACGTGCTCTTGAAGTTATAATGAAGTATCTCAAAGTTTAGCTTCTTATGCTTAGAAGATAGCTCTATTAGGTTATGTTTGGAAAATTTATATTGGGTTTGAGGGTATGGTGTTTAATTTGCTAAATAGTTGTCTCCATAAATTTGCCTTTGAAGAGCCGACTAAAGTTCAACTTGAGGCTATCCCAGTCATATTGGATGGCTATAATGTTTTGATTGTGGCTCCAACTGGTTCTGGGAAGACTGAAGCTGCATTTCTACCTGTTCTAAGTATGTATCTTGATTTTAAACTTAAACATGGCTTTAAACCTGGCATCTATATTATTTACATAACTCCTTTAAGAGCTTTAAATCGAGATATACTTAGAAGGTTAATTAAAATTTGCAATGAAGTTGGTGTTTCTGTTAGCGTTAGACATGGTGATACTCCTAGTAGTGTTAGGCGTATGCAAGCTAGGAGTCCGCCTGAAGTTTTAATTACTACTCCTGAGACGTTACAGGCTATTCTTCCATCTAGTGGAATGAGGAAATGGATTAGAAGTGTTAAGTGGGTTATTGTTGATGAAGTTCATGATCTTATTGAGAGTAAGAGAGGTACTCAGTTATCTCTTGGATTGGAGCGTCTTAAGATAGTTGCTAGTTTTCCGATACAGGTAATTGGATTATCTGCTACGATAAGTGATTTAGATGCTGCTTCAAAGTTTATTGCTGGTTCTAATGGAAGTGCAAAGATAGTTAATGTTAAGGAGACTAAACCATACGATATCTGGGTAGAGTTTCCAGTTCCATCTAAGGATGATTATGACTTGAGTTTAAAGTTGATGTGTAAGCCTAGTTTTGTTGCTAGGCTTCGGAGAATAATGGAGTTAATTGAGTCTTCTACTTCGACTTTAATCTTTGTTAATTGTAGAGAGTTTGCTGAGTTTATTAGTAGTCGTTTGAGGTTAGCTGGTTTAAATGTTTTCAGTCATCATAGTTCGCTTTCTAGAAGAGCTAGGGAATTTATTGAAGCTAAATTTAAAAATAGAGAGATACCTGCAATAGTTTGTACATCTTCATTGGAATTGGGAATTGATATTGGGCATATTGATCTTGTTATTCAATACTTGTCTCCACGGCAAGTTACTGCTTTAATTCAGAGGGTTGGTAGAAGTGGTCATTTCTTGAAGTATGTTTCAAGAGGAATTATCTTGACTGTAAGTTCTGATGACATACTTGAGAGCATGATTATAGCCAAAATGGCGTTAGATTGGAGATTGGAACATTTAAAAATGCATAAAAATGCTTTAGATGTACTTGCACATCAAATTGTGGGAATTATCTTAGATTTTAACGGTAGAGTGGATATTTCAAGGATTTATGATATAGTTAAATCAAGCTATTCATTTAATGATTTGGAATATGAATTGTTTGTTAATGTTTTAAGGTATATTGATGGATTGGGTTTGATTAAAGTTAAGGAAGATTATGTTGTCAAAACTAAGCGTAGTAGAGCCTATTATTATAGACATCTCTCAACAATACCTGAAGAAGTAACCTATCCTGTGATAGATGAGTTTTCGGGGGAGGAGATTGGTCATTTAGGAGAAGATTTCTTTTCAGAATATGGTAAGCCTGGTGTCAAGATAATTCTGAGAGGAAGGCCTTGGATAATCTCGCGAATAGATGGTTTTGACATTTATGTTAAACCAGTTAACGATTATACTGCTGCTATTCCAGGCTGGGAGGGTGAGGTTCTTCCAACTTCATGGATTGTGGCTAAATCTGTTGGAGAAATTAGAAGATTAATCGAAAAACTGTGGAATAATGGCTTTTCAATCGTACAGATTGCTGAAAAATTGTCGAAGACTTATCCAGTCAATCTAAATGATTTAAGAGAGGCTATAAAACCATTAGGTGAATACTTGAATCTAGGTTTTCCAATGCCACATGATAAAAGAATCGTAATTGAAGGCTTTAGCTCATATATAGTGATTCATTCATGTAATGGTCACGGTGTCAATAGATGTATTGCAAGAATATTAAGTGAATTACTAAAAGCAAAATTCAAGACTGAGTGTATTGTGAGATGGGATGCATATAGAATTTTAATAATGACTTCACCTGAAATTGAACCTAAAGCTGTTGAGAATATATTAACTTCAATTGAAATCGAGGATGCATGGAATATTATTAGAGAACATGTTGATCCATATATCTTAAGACATGTTGCCATGAAATTTGAAGCACTCCCCAAGGGAATGTACTACAAATCAGCTAGTTATCTATTAAATCTACCAGAAATCTTTAAGGATACTCCCGTATATGATGAAGCTTTCAGATTTCAATTAATTCAACATTATGACTTCGACAACTTTATACAATTACTATCCCAGATTAAAAATAACGTTGTGGAAGTAGTTGCATTAGATAAATTGTCATCCCCGACACCATTAGCTAAGCCGATACTTGAACTTGGAGACTTGTTGATAACTGACGATAATCAACTATTTCTTGAACGAATTATGAGGAGAGTATTGAACTTCCTTTGTCTAGACTGTCTTTATTCATGGAGGATGCTGTGTGCTGATTATAGAGATGACACGGTTTGTCCTAAATGTTCTTCTTCCAATATTTCTCTTATAAAGTGGAAGCTTAATGACGTTATAAAAGCCCTACTAAAAATGAGGCATGGAGGAGAATTAAGTGAAGAAGAAGAGTCATTAATCGCATATGCAAAGATGTCTGCAGACTTAATAACACTATATAAGAGAAAGGCAGTACTAGCTTTATCAACAAAGGGTGTTGGTCCCTTAACTGCATATCAAATTTTAGCTAAAATGCATAGAAGCTTAGATGAATTAATTAGTGATCTAAGAGAGGCAATGAAGGAATATCTGGAAACTAGAGAGTACTGGGAAGCATAGTATTGTGACTGTTAACAAGTTGTTTTATTTGACAATTAAATGAAATGTAAAGTGATAGTGTTATTTACACGTTAAAGTTGAGGTAATTGATTTATTATATGTTTCATGCTTAGCAACTATAGCTACTATTTATAAGGAGACTAGAAGTGTCAAATAGACAATTTTTATAACTCCGTATCTTCTATTTCTCTCCTTTCTTGCCTTAGTATTCTATAATTTAGGTTTAATTTTCGTTTTAAATAGCTCTTACAGCTAGTAATATATCCTAAATTTTATTATAATTCGTTTGGTAAGATAATATTGTATAGGCATAATTTTGTCTGAAAATAGGATATCTTCATCGCTTAAAGATTATCTTGAAGCCATTTATATTTTAATGAAAAATATGGGTATGCACGGGTTAAAGAGATAGCTAAACTATTAAACGTTAAAAGTTCAAGTGTGAGTGAGGCTATATTGAGATTAAAGAATTCTGGACTGGTAACGCATGAGAGATATGGTTTTATTAAGCTTACAGATAAAGGGGCCATGTTGGCTGAAGAAGTTTATAGAAACATGTTAAACTGCTAAGATTTTTGGTTGATGTCTTAGACGTTCCTATGGAAATTGTGAGATGAATGCTTGTGCTATTGAACATGTAATTAGTAAAGTTACATTAAATAAGTTATTAGAGTTTGTTGAGAAATATACTTAAGATTAATAGTTCATTAAACAAGTAAGTTATAATGTATTATGTAAATATTTTTTCAAGTAATTTATTTAATTCACTCTCTTCTTCAATCCCTTTAATTAATACTTTCCCTGTGGTATAGATGTTAAATTCAACATTTCCTATTAGTGCCCTAATGAATAGGCCGCCTAAATTTTGACTTTTACTACTTTTATCTAGAATTTTCTTTATGGCTTCATTTTTTGTTTCCCATTTTAGTGTCAAAATAAAATTAGCTTTTTCACCGCATCCTCTAGTTATCTGCTTTACATATTTTTTAATCACTATGCTATTTCCTCCACTTTCTTTAGTATTTCTATCATTCTATCTATTTCTTCACGTGTGTTATAAATGTAGTAGCTTGCTCTTGTTGTTCCTTGTTTTGCACCTAGAATTTGATGTAGTGGCTGAGCACAATGGTAGCCGCTTCTCACTGCTATTCCAAATTGATCTAATATTAATGCTATTTGATGTGAATCTAATTCACCAATACTAAACGATATAATTCCTCCTCGTTTGGCTGGGTCTATTGGACCATATAGCTTTGTTTTTTCTAGTTCTTTAAATCTTTTTATTGTATATTTCACTAATTCGTATTCATGTTTTCTAACGTTTTCCATTCCTATCTTTCTTAGATATTTGATGGCTGCCATTAATCCTATTGCTCCTCCTATATTTGGTGTTCCTGCTTCAAATTTTTCTGGTCCAATAGCCCAGTCTATTTGACATGCACCTATTTCCTCATTCCATTTTACACTTTTTATTGTTCCTCCGCCACTAATGGTTGGTTTTAGCTTTTTGAGAAGTTCTTCGCGTATATAGAGTGCACCAATTCCTGTTGGCCCAAGCATTTTATGGCCGCTAAACGCTAGGAAGTCGCAGTCCAGCTTTTTCACATCGACTGGCATGTGTGGTACTGATTGTGCTCCGTCGACTAACATTAATGACTCATGTTCATGTGCTATTTTAGCTATTCTTTTAATGTCATTGATTGTTCCTACGACATTGGACATATGTGTGACTGTTACTAGCTTAGTTTTATTGGTTATTTTTGATTCAAGGTCTTCATAGTCTAATTCTCCATTTGGTTTTACCTTAACGTATTTTACGTGTAGATTTTTTAGTTTGGATAGGGTTATCCATGGAGTTATATTGCTATGGTGTTCCATTAATGTTGTTAATATTTCGTCATTTTTATTTAGGTTTTGTAGGGCCCATGAATAGGCGACTAGATTTATTGCTTCACTAGTATTTTTTACGAATATTATTTCATTTTCTTTAGCGCCAATAAATTTGGCTACTGTACTTCTTGCTTCTTCATATAGTTCAGATGCTATTTGGCTTAGTGTATGTACTCCACGGTGGACATTGGCGTATTTTTCAAGGTAAAATTTCCTTATTGCTTCGATGACTTGTATAGGCTTTTGTGTTGAAGCTGCATTGTCGAAATATATTAGTTTATATCCATTTACCTCTTTTTCAAGGATGGGGAAATCCTTCCTAATAAGATTTATATCCATATGACTTTCCACCTGATACACTTCTCTATTTATTTTTCCTATATTTAGCTTCCCAGCTTCAACTTTAAACTGTTACATAAGAATCTTTTATATATAACTATGTTATATATTGCATTGACACTACATATTAATATTTAATTGGACATGTTTATTTAACTGGATGTGTAGTCATGACTGACATAGTTAGAAGTGTTAAGGATTTAATACAGCTTCATGGAAAGCCTGAAAGGGAAGTTTATCTTGACTCTGAAAATTCTGGATTAATTTTCCCAGAGGCCCTAGAGGAGATGATTTCATGCTATAGGGAAACTGGCTTTGGTCATCCATCGATAACTCATAAAGTGGGTTGGATGTCCTATGAGAAAATGTTTAAGTCAACTCAAGTTATTGCTGATTTTATAAATTCATCAATTGATGAGTTAGCCTATTTTCATAGTGGAACTGAAGCTAATAATGTAGCTATTACAGGTCTTGCTAGAGCATATAAGGATCGTGGTAGGAAGATTATTGTCTCAAGTATTGAACATTTCAGTGTAATTTTTCCTGCCGAGAAACTAGAAAAGTATGGTTATAAAGTTGTTAAAATACCTGTTGATAAGTATGGTTTTATTGACATTGATTTTCTTTCAGATGAGGTTGATAAGGAGACTCTTCTCGTCAGTATTGCAGCAGTTAACCATGAAATTGGAACTATTCAGGATATCAAGGGCTTAGTTGAAGTTGTTAAGGATAAGAATCCCCAAGCTTTCTTTCATACAGATGCTGCTGATGCTTTAGGTAAAATTGTTTTTAATGTGGATAAATTGAATATTGATTTAGCTACTTTTAGTTCACATAAAGTTTATGGTCCTAAGGGTGCAGGTGCACTTTTCATAAGAGAGGGTGTCAAACTTGAGCCAGTAATTTATGGTCAATTAAGTACTCAGAGGCTTTGGCCGGGAATAGAAAATATTCCTGCTATTGCAGGTTTTGCTAAGGCCGTTGAAATTATGAGAGGTAATTTTGATTCTTTTATTTCTCATATGTGTTCTCTTAGGGATGTATTGATTGATGGTATTATGGAGAGTGTTTCACATGTTTTATTAAATGGTCCTAGGGAAGATAGACGTGCACCAGATAATGTTAATATAAGTTTTCTTTACTGTGAAGGTGAAGCACTTACTATTGAGTTAAGTATGAGGGGGATTTATGTTTCTAGTGGAAGTGCATGTACCAGTAGGATTTTGGAGCCAAGCCATATACTGCTGGCAATTGGGAGAAAGCATGAGGAGGCTCATGGAAGTATTCTTATGAAGGTTACACCTATGCATACTTTGGAGGATGTTCAGTATGTTCTGAGAAATATTCCTCAAGCTATAAATAGGATAAGAGCGCTTAGTCCATTAAAACCGGAGGAAAAATGAGATGTCTACACGTATACCATTACCTTATGGACCAAAGGTATTAGAGTTATTTAGGAATCCAAAAAATATGGGGAAGATGGAGGATGCAACCGTTAGTGCAGTAACTGGAAGTTTAGCTTGTGGCGATATGATTGCAATCTACTTGAAGGTTGATGAAGAAACTCAAGTTATTGAAAAGGCAACATTTGAGAGTTATGGGTGTGCAGCAAATATTGCTGCTGCAAGCATAATGACTGAGATGATTAAGGGTAAAACTCTTAAAGATGCTTGGAATGTTTCATGGAGGGATATTTCAGAGGAACTTGGAGGTCTACCCTCAATTAAATATCATTGTGGAGTTCTAGCTGTTGGAGCACTTAGAAGAGCTATAAGGGCCTACTTTGAAAATAGACCTAAGCCCGAGTGGCTTCCTGAAGAGTTGACTCATGAGGAGAAGCATGCATTAGAGGAAGAAAAGCTTATGGAGATGATAGCGAGAAGGATGAAGAGGTCTTCGACTTAAGATTTTAAAAATGGTATTACATATGGGCCTTCTGGTATAATTGCTATTTTAGGTTTATTTTTTCTAATTATTCTTCTTGCTTCTTCTAAGGCTTCATAAATGTCTTTAAATGGTATCATGTGCATTTCTTCAATTATCTTCTTTTTCATTTCACTTACAACAATGATTGATGCTTTCATTTGTATCCTAGCTAAAATTTGTGCTTCCCATTGATCTCTAATTGGTTCTTCTTTTCTTATTCTTGTAATTATTTCACTTGGATTTTCTGCTTCTGAGACTATTCTATAAAATTCAGTGTGTCCTCCTAGTTGATCTCTACATTCAGCTACTATTATTATAACTCCACCATTTCTTACTATTGACTCTGCAGTTGCCATTCCTTTGACTGCTTGGTATAGATTTCTGTCTAATGGATATCCTCCATTACTTGTAATTACAATATCACTTTTTCCATCGACTTCGATTTTTACTTCTTTTTCTAGCTTCTTCACTCCTTCAATGTGGGCTTTAATTGGATTTCCAGTGAAAATGCCAGTTATTTCAAAATTTTTATTTAAAGTTACATTCACTATGAAGTCTAGCTTTGTCTTCTCCATAAATTCAATCATATCTTCATGAACTGGGTTTCCATTTAAAATTCCATATCTTGCTTTTGGATGGGCAATCATTTTGTAACTATGGTTGTTATAGATGGCGTTTTCACCTGCAATGCCTGGTAATATAGTTTTTCTTCCACCTGAATATCCTGCGAAGAAGTGTGGTTCAATTAATCCTAATCCAACTATAATTTCATGATTAAATATTTCATTGTTTACGATTATTGGTGTATTGAATTTTGTAGATTTATTTAAGTTTACTAGCTTTGAATTATTTAGTGCATCATGACTTTCAACTTCGATTTCTTGATAAATCTCTTTTCCTACGAGTTTCATTATCTCCTCTCTGTTGTGTGGTTTATGGAGGCCTGTTGCTATTAATATCTTCATATTTACATTTTTACTTGCATTTTTTATCTCTTCAATTATTGTTGGAAGAACTGTTCTTGTCGGGAAGGCTCTTGTTTTATCGGGAATTATTATTAGTACTTTCTTAGATTTTTTGATTAAATTTTTTAGAGGCTTATGATTTAGTGGGTTGTTTAGGTTTTCTACTAGTTTTCTTCTTGGATTTTTAATTGGTTCCACTCTTTTTGATTCAATTAGTTTGACTTCATTTTTCTCCAGTTCTAATTCAATCCATTTCTCACCATATGGTAGCTTTACTTGCATTTTTTCACCATTATTTTCTTTTAAGTTTTCCAATAGCCCTTTCTGCCCATTTTGGATTTCTAAGCATTTCTCTACCAACTGCTACTAAATCTACTCTTCCTTCTCTTATGACTCTATCTGCAAATTCTGCTTCTTTTATTCCTCCCACTCCTATTACAGGAATTCTTACTACTTCTCTTATTTTTTCAGCTAGGGGTATGAAGTATCCTTGTCCCTTAAGGTTTGCTGGTCTTGAACCGCATAATCCACCTGAGACATCTATTATATCTACACCTAAGCTTTCAAGTTTTGTTGCTAATGTTCTACTTTCATCTATTGTTAAGCCTCCTGGCATCATGTCATCTGCACCAAGTCTATATAATAATAGTTTATTTCCAATTGCATCTCTTACTCTCTCCACTACTTCTAATGGGAATTTAAATCGTCCTTCCATTGTTCTTCCATAGGCATCTAATCGCTTATTGGTTATCGGTGAGGTAAATTGATTTAATAGGAAACCATGGGCACCATGAATTTCCACTCCATCAAATCCTGCCTTTACAGCTCTTTTAGCTGCATTCTCGAAGGCTTCAAGTACTCTTTCAATGTCCTCTAGAGTCATTTCCTTCGGTTCTTCAACTCCTCCTGGAACAATTATGGGTGATGGTGCTATTGGTTTTTCTCCAGTAATTTTGCTTGAAGCCTTTCCTCCTCCATGATTTATTTGGATGACTACTGGACTCATGTGTTTATGTATTTCGTCTACAAGTTTCTTTAAACCTTCAATTAACTTATCATTATAAATGCCGAGTTGTTTAGGTGAGATTCTACCTTCAACTGAAACATATGAATGTTCAATTATTAGTAGGCCTAGATGTTTGCATCTTTCAGTATAGTGCTGTATTAATTTCTCTGTAACTTCCCCATTTTCTGTTGCAAGTTCAGTGGCCATGGGGGGCATTACAATTCTGTTTCTTAACTTGAAATTTCTAATCTTTAAAGAGCTTAGTAGGGATGGCATTTTCATCACGATGAATAATATGTTTTATTTTAGATTAAAATAGTTGGGTTTTAAACCATTATTTTAAATTAAGATTAACGTTAGGGCGGTTGCCATTAGACCGGTCAAATATATACCGTCAAATGTTCCTGCACCGCCAATACTGACTATTCTAGCTCTCACTCTTGGAATCTTCTCTAGGTTTAATAGGTCTGCTCCAATTAGTGTTCCAAATGTTCCTGATATGTAAGCTATAACTGAAGGATTGCTTATTGGAGGGATTAAGCATAACATAACTGCTATAATTGAGGTAATTATGGGTGGAATTAATCCTGGAACTGCTATTCCAAGTCCTGGAACAATTTTTGCTATTTTATTGATAGTGAATGTTATTATAATCAGTGCAATTATCACTTTGATGTATGTTGATATTGGTGAGATTTCATATTTTGGTATATTATAGACTAGCAGGTATAATGATACTAGCGATGGTATTATGGCTCCACCTAAATTTACTGCAACAATAGTTCTTCTAACATTCCAATCAAAGCTTGGAACAATCCAAGTTATTCCAAAGATTCTTATTTCTCGAAATGCAACTACTGGATGTCTTGATTCAATATGGAAAATTGGGATGTTAACATGACTTCCCATTAATGCTGAAAAGAAGATTAAAATTGCAGTCCATGGAGATATTTTTAGTCCTTTAACTAGTATTGGAACTGAAAATGAGAGAAAGAGTAGTATGAAGAATGTAGATAACAGTAATGCTAAAAAGTAAATTATTGAAAATGGTCTATAAACAACATGTCTAACTCTATAAGTCACCTTGATCCTCCTTCATGAATTTAATAAACTTATCATCTTCCACTTCTATAATTCCCTTATCCATAAGTATCTTTAAAGCTCTCTTTAAGCTTCTTCTAATCTCCTTCCTATTCAATGGAGATCCATAAAACTTCTTTGCAACTTTTCTTAAACTCTTAGTTCTAATTAGCTCTTTGAAGATTTTATACTCCTTCGAGTTAAGCTCTTCACTCAGATACTTTAAGGATAATTCAGCTATCTCGAAGGGCTTTAATCCTAAATATGGATGTTTAGCTTCCAATTCACTTATCCTTTCGATAACTCTAAATTCTATAATAGTAATCCATTCATTAGGATCTATTTCACCATACAATTTATCTAGTTCCTCTAAAAGTTCCAATAAATTTTCAAAGCCATCCTTAACGGCATCATAATCAGTTAAATCCTTCACTCTTTTATGATCAACTTTTATGATTCTAGCTCTACAAATAGGTCTTCCACCACTATGAATAATAACTTCATCATACTTAGGCCTCACAATTCCACGTCTAACCGTAGTCCTCTTTACACCATTAAGTATCTTCCTAGCATATTTCCCACGAATCATAAGACTTCTGCCAATATACCTTACTTTCTCACCTTTAACCATGATGAATCTTCACCACTTCTCCCCTAACAATATAACAAATGAAATTTAAAATCTAATCCAATAAACTTTAAGTAACTAAGTCTAAAGATGTCAGCAATTTTACTTGAAAGATTAATAGTTTTAAATGTAATAATTTATTTAGATGCGTCATATATTTGATTTTGGTGGATTGATTGTCATTTGAAGAAGCTGAAATAATTAAGAAACGTGCAAAATCCTTTTTACGCAATGCTAAAAGACTAATAGACGAAGATGAATGGGATCTTGCAATATTCAACTTAGAACAATATTGTCAATTGATTCTGAAGTACAAATTACTAGTTAAGAAAGGAAGTTATCCACGTACACATTCCATTAGACGACTCATAAGAGAACTAGCTGACTTCAATAAAGAAATTAATACTCTGGTAGATGATGTAAAAAATCTACACTATATTGCAAGATTAGAGGAAGCTTATATAACCTCAAGATATCTTCCATATCTTTATGAGGAGACAGAAGTTAAAGACATTTATAAATTTGTGATAGAGGTGTTTAAACCCATTGTCGAGAATGTATGAACATAAAATCCTAGATGCATTAAGGAACTATCAAGAAATAGCCAAAAAAGTAAAAAACATTACAAAGAAAATAGATCCGAAAGCAAAAATATATGTCTTCGGGTCAATAACAAAAGGAAAATACACAGCTGCCAGTGACATAGATATTCTCATAATACTAGAAAAATTAGATTTAAAATACAAAGTAATGACTCAAATATACAGATCAGTTGATGCACCCATAGAGCTACACATAACAACACAAAAACAATTCGAAGAATGGTATAAAAGATTCATAAAACCAAACGAACTAAAAGAAATCTAAAATCACAATTCAATAACCATATCTACTCAACAAAATATCAATTGGAACTTTTATCATTAATTTCTTGCAAGTTTATTTGGTTCCCATGATCACTCAGAAAAGAAGCTTTCAGAAAGCCTTTTAACCCTAAAAAAGAAAAATTAGTATCGGAACCCAAAAAAGGGAATTGAAAGTAAGCTCCAGCTGGCGTTTTGGAAGGAATAGTTCTTGTGCGAACCCAAAAAAGGGAATTGAAAGTTCCTCTATGAACGTCCAAGGAGTTTTAATTCCCCTCCCGAACCCAAAAAAGGGAATTGAAAGTTTAACAGCGTCATGGACACG
>NZ_JBTVBB010000034.1:0-30167 GCF_058356305.1 Candidatus Culexmicrobium sp. | reverse complement strand
ACGAGTCCATCATCAGAGACAGTGTAGCTTTTACAGAGCCATGGTATTGGCTCATACCTTTCATCAAATATGAATAGTCTTTCGAATATTAAGTCTAGTGGATATGCGTCCCATGTAGTACCACCGAAGTCTACTATGCTTCAATTTCTCATTTATTTTAGGAATATGTTTACAGGTTATTATGGTATTTCGTTTAGATATCTTCAACCTGTGTCTAATCTTATTTTTAGCACTAGATTAGTTAATACTGTTGTTCTAATGATGTCCTCTACTGTTTTAGCAGTTATTCTCGGAGTTGTTTTCGGTGTTGTTTCAGCTTGGAGACGTGGGTCAAAAATTGATGTTAGTGCATTAGTTACCTCGCTTATACTTTACTCTATGCCTGTATTTTGGTTAGGATTATTGATAATACTAGTTTTTGCATATTACCTTGGTATTGCTCCATTTGGAGGGACTATAACTAGAGGTTTACATCATGCAAATATATTTCATTATATCATTGATTATTTATGGCATTTAACTCCACCGATGTCTACTTTGACTCTAATTAATCTTGGTTCTTATTTATTGATTGTTCGTAATACTATGCTTGATGTTTTAACTCAGGATTATATGTTAACTGCTAATGCAATTGGATTGGATCGTAGAACAATATTATTTTCTTATGCTATGCGAAATGCCATGTTGCCTTTAGTAACTATAGTTGCATTAAACTTGGCCTTCGTAATGTCTGGTGCAGTTTTGACTGAAACTGTTTTCTCATGGTATGGTATGGGTAGATTAATTTATGCTTCTGTAATGGAGAGGGATTATCCAGTTCTTGAAGCAACTTTTTGGTTTATTTCAGTGATGGTTATATTGGCGAATTTTATTGCGGATATAGTTTATGCTTATCTTGATCCAAGAATAAGATATTAAGGAGGACTTGTCTTGGTGTTTTCTATATATAAGTGGATTGATAGATTCCAAGTGTATAAGAGACGAGCTAAGGAGTTTGCTCAAGTCTACAAGGAGAATAGATTGGGTATGGCTGGATTAATCTTATTAATGTTTTTCGTTTTTATGGCTATCTTTGCTCCAGTTATTGCTCCCCACAATCCAGGTGAATTGTGGCTTGGTCCTCCTCTTTCTCCTCCAAGGGAGGGTTTTCCATTAGGAACAGACGAGTTGGGTAGAGATATTTTGAGTTTGCTTATTT
This sequence comes from Candidatus Culexmicrobium sp., assembly GCF_058356305.1. Classification (NCBI taxonomy): domain Archaea; kingdom Thermoproteati; phylum Candidatus Culexarchaeota; class Candidatus Culexarchaeia; order Candidatus Culexarchaeles; family Candidatus Culexmicrobiaceae; genus Candidatus Culexmicrobium; species Candidatus Culexmicrobium sp. The sequence goes on along the minus strand of NZ_JBTVBB010000034.1, from coordinate 28,969 downwards.
ATGGTACACATATTTCTTTAGTTGTTGGTTTACTTGGAGCTTTCCTGGCTGTTGTTATGGGTGCACTTGTTGGTTTAATTGCTGGATATTATGGAGGTATTATCGATACAATTTTGATGAGGATTACAGATTTGTTTTTGATTCTCCCTGGTCTTCCATTAATGATTGTCTTAGCAGCTATACTTGGGCCTAGTATGTGGAATATAATATTTGTTATAGCTATAGTTTCATGGCCTAGTGTTGCTAGAGTTGTTCGTTCTCAAGTTCTCGAATTGAAGGAGAGACCCTTCATTGAAGCTAGTCGCGTTGCTAATGCATCTGACTTTAGAATAATTTTTAACCATATAGCACCAAATGTTGCTCCTCTAGTTTTCGCAACTGCGGTTCTAAATATTGCTGGCGCAATTTTGTCTGAAGCTGGATTAAGTTTTCTCGGTTTAGGTGATCCATCTCATATTAGTTGGGGTATGATGCTTTTCTATGCAAATGAGTATGGTGCATTAGTTATTGGTGCATGGTGGTATCTACTTCCACCAGGTTTATGTATCATCTTGCTTGTTTTAGCATTCGTTTTCATAGGTTATGCACTTGATGAAATTTTAAATCCAAGATTGAGGAGGCGGTAAAATGGCTCTACTAGAAGTAATAGACCTACGAACATATTACAAGACTAGAATGGGAATGGTTAAAGCGGTTGATGGTGTCTCCTTTGAGGTTGAGAAGGGTGAAATTGTTGGTTTGGCTGGTGAATCTGGTTGTGGTAAGAGCACTATGGCTCTCACTATTATGCGTTTACTTCCTCCTGAAGGCAGGATTATTTCTGGTAAAATTTTCTTTGATGGTGAAGATCTTCTAGAGAAAAGTGAGGAGGAAATGCGAAGGATACGTTGGGCTAAGATTTCAATGGTTTTTCAAAGTGCGATGAATGCATTAAATCCTGTTCTCTCAATTGAGAGGCAGATGATTGATGCAATTAAAGCGCACATGAACATATCTAAAGAGGAGGCTCTTGAGAGGGCTAAGAAATTGTTTGCTTTAGTTGGTTTAGATCCTTCTCGAATTGTGGAGTATCCTCATGAGTTTAGTGGTGGTATGCGTCAAAGAGTGATGATTGCAATGTCCCTTGCAGTTGATCCTCAATTAGTTATTGCTGATGAACCTACTACTGGTTTAGATGTAATTACGCAAAGCCAAATTCTCCGTTTAATGAGGGATCTTCAGAGGAAATTAAATTTATCTATAGTTTTAATAACACATGATCTTGCAGTTATTGCTGAGACATGTGATAGAGTTGCAATAATGTATGCAGGTAAAATTGTTGAATATGCGGATGTCGTTTCACTGTTTACAGCTCCTAAACATCCATATTCTTATTTATTGATAAGTGCTTTTCCAAGTATTACTGGGAGAAAAGCGTTAAAGGAGATAGGAGGATCTCCCCCCGGCTTAATTAATCCTCCACCAGGCTGTAGATTTCATCCACGTTGTCCATATGCTATTGATGAATGTAAAGTAGAGGAGCCTCCTTACATCAATATTGGTGATAAACATTATGTTGCATGTCATTTAGTAGATAAATTAGATTTTACTATTGGAGGATAAGGTGTTGAATGGAGATTATATATTGAGAGTTGAAAATTTAAAGAAATATTTTCCTGTTAGAAGAGGTTTTTTAAGCATGCTTTTGTACAAAGAGAAATTGTTTGTTAAAGCAGTTGATGGTATAAGTTTTAATGTTAAAGAGGGTGAAATTTTCTGTCTAGCTGGTGAGAGTGGTTGTGGTAAAACTACAACTGCACGGCTTATATTAAGGCTTATTCCTCCTACAAGTGGAAAAATCTACTATAAAGATATCGATATTGTTTCACTAAGTAAAAAGGAATTACGAAAAGTGAGGCAAGAGATCCAAATGATCTTTCAAGATCCGTATCAGTCTCTAAATCCCAGAAGTAGAGTCTTTGATATAGTGAATGAGCCACTTGAAATTAATCGTAGAGATTTAAGCTTTAAAGAGAAGCAAAACTTAGTTTTCAAATCTCTAGAGGATGTTAGATTACCTCCTGAGGATTATGCCAATAAGTTTCCACATGAACTTAGCGGAGGTGAGAGACAGAGAGTTGCAATTGCTAGAGCCCTCGTACTTAATCCTAGATTAATAGTTGCAGATGAACCTGTGTCCATGCTGGATGCTTCTATTAGAGTCGGTGTTTTGAACTTGCTTTTAGAGTTAAGGCGAAGATACAATTTAACCATGATCTATATTACTCACGACCTTGCCCAAGTAAGATATATTGGAGATGATTTAGCTATAATGTATCTCGGAAAAATAGTTGAGCTTGGAGGTGTTGACGATGTTATGGAAAATCCTGCACATCCATATACTCAAGCTCTTTTATCAAATGTTCCAATTCCTGATCCAACTGTCAAGCGAAGAAAGATAATGATTAAGGGTGAAATTCCCGATCCCATTAATCTACCTTCCGGGTGTAGATTTAATCCACGATGCCTTTATGCTGACAGCACTTGTATGAAGGAGGAGCCTCCATTAATTGAGATTAGTAAAGGACATTTTGTTGCTTGTCATCATCCATTAAGGTGAAATGTTAGTGAATAAAACCTTTGATTTGTCAATATTATTCATTTTAGCATTAATGGTTTCCTCATTATACTTATTGATAAATGCTACTTCATATTATGTTGAAGTCTATAGGGCTATTTATGGTGTGAAAATCTCAATAGTGTCTATTTCATATTCTGTTAACATGAAGAGTAAATCTGCTAAAGTCAATGTAATTTTAAGTATTAATAATCCATCAGACCATGAAGTTATTATCGTAGGCGGGGAAGGGAAGATATATTTGAATCAAAAGTATCTTGGATCTTTCATGGTTTATGCTGGTGAAGGGATTGCTGTTGCTCCGAGAATTACTAATTTTACAGTTACTGGGATTGGAGTTATTCAATATCCTTATTTCAATATATTAAATAACGCAATAGTTTCAGGAAATTTTAACTGGTTTGTTGAGGCATGGCTTCATTTGAGGGTAGGTTTACGTGTGACTGTTGTAAAATGTATGGGGGAGCTTTAATTTGTCCTCTAATATACCATATAAACTAAAGTTAATGTTAACTATTGTTTCAGTGAGCCTATTTATTTCTATGGCGTATATTCATAGTCATGTTTATTATTTGCCTCCTTTAATTGTAAAGATTACTTCTGGTTTAATTGGAGGTGTAATTTTGGGTTTAATTTCAAATGATATAAGGGAAACTGTTATTTCAAGTTTTGTTACGCTTTTCATATCTTTAATTATTGTAACTTTAGTTTTGTCTTCACCAGTTTTTCTAGGAATTGTGAATGAGCCTGGTTTGGCTAATATTTTCATTTTGACGGCTATTAAAGATGGTATTTATGATACTGTTTTTCTTTTTCCTTCATTAATAATTAGTTCTATTATTAGTGGTTTGCTTAAGGATCATTTTTCAGAGGTTCAAGTTAAAAATATGACAAATAAATTAATAATCTTATAAAATGACTTCTATAATTATAACATTGTGAATTTTGATTTAAATTGCAATACAAATTCCGACTACCTTAACGCTAATATATGTTTTGTTTTCTGAGTTATCTTGGTGAAATTGATTTGAGTTATCCTATATCTGACATTGCTAAATATGCACTCGAAAATCCTAGTTCCATTAGAGAGATTATGAGTGTAGTTACTGATTTTCGGGAACATCCTGAAAGATATCCTAGAAAGTTAATTTACCTGGGTGGTGGGTGGCCACAAGATCCTCCTCCCAAGGCTTTAATTGATGCTACTAGGGAAATTGTTGAGGATGATCTACTTTTTAATGAGTTTGCAAGGTATGGGACTACTAGGGGGCAGCCCCCCTTCATAAGAGGGTTAGTTAAATATGAAAGAGAAGTTTTTGGTAGAGTGATTTCACCTGATGAGGTGCTTGTTGGTTCTGGTAGTACTGATTTGATTGGAGCTTTAATTGTTACTTGTTTGAATCCTGGAGATGAAGTTATTGTTACTCGACCGGCCTATTTAAATTATATTCGTCAATTACAAGTTGAGATGAAGTTAAATGTAAAAATTAAGGCTTGGAATTTGATAAAAAACTATGATTTCAATCCTTCTCTAGATGAGCTTCAAGATTTAATTACCTCTAAAACCAAGTTAATTATTTTGACTTCCCCTGGCAATCCTGATGGCCGGGTTATTAGTGACGACCTCCTAAATGGTGTTATCGACATTGCTGAGGAAAATAGCTTCTGGGTTCTGATTGATGTAGCTTATAGAGCTTTCTTTTATAATTCACAGCCCAATTATATTTCGAGGAATCGACGAGATAATGAAGTTTTGATTTGCACTTTGTCTAAAGAGATGAGGGTACCTGGATGGAGATTGGCTTATATGGTGGCTGATCCTACTCTAGTAAGAGCAGTGGAGGTTATAGAACAAGCTAGAGTTTTATGTCCGAATAGATTTGTTCAGGAGGTTATGGCACGTGTATTTTTAGATGAACAGCGACTTAAAGAAGTAAGGGAATATTATGAGCAACAGAGAAGCCTTTATCGTAAAATAGCTTTGTATACATATGAGAAGCTTAAACGTGAAATTGATGGTTTAAGAGTTCTTAAACCTGAAGCTGGCTTCTACGTATTCTTTAACCATGAAGAATATGAGTATAGTTCTAAGAAAGTCTGCAATGATCTTTTAAGAAGATGGCAAGTGGCATTAGCTCCTGGAATTGATTTCCTAATGGATGGATGGACTCGGCTATCTTTTGCGCCATGTGTTCTTAATCCTGAAGTTATTGACGAGGGAATAGATAGAATGAAAAGTTATTTTCAAAGTTTAAAGTAGACTTCAAATTTTAATTGGCTTTTTTAAATTTATTTTTCCATGATTTTATTGATGATTTAACTGCTATTTTAACTGCTTCTTCAACTAAGCTTAACGGTAGACTTGCTGGTGGATGTCTTTCTTTCTCTGCTGCTTGTCTTGGTGTATATGGGATATGGATAAAACCTGCAAGTGTCTTTAAACTTTTGTTTGAAATGTGATGTAAAGTGTAGTACATTGTGTAGTTGCATAGAAATGTTCCTGCACTATTTGAAATTGCTGCTGGAATACCATTTTCCTTTAGTTTTTTGACTATCTCCTTTATTGGTATAGTGGCGAAGTATGCTGGAGGCCCATCTGGATCGATTGGTTCATCTATTGGTCTGTATCCATCATTGTCTGGTCCTGCATCCATAATGTTTATTGCTACTCTTTCTACTCGAATATATGATGTCCCAGGAGCCAATCCTAAATTAATTATAATTTGGGGTTTTATTTCTTCTATTTTTCTAACTAATATTTCTTTAACTCTCCTATATGATACTGGGATTTCTATACCAAAAATTTTCGATTCATTTAATTTATACCCGTTGAGTTTTAGTGCTACTTCTCCTGATGGATTGTAAGTCTCTTTTCCATATGGTTCAAATCCGGTGATTAAAATTTTCATTTTTTCACCATTAAATATTATGGTTTAAGTTTAATTTAGCTTTTCAATGGACTTATAAATTATTCTCTTAAATAACTTTAATCGTAGATATTTATTATTGTAGTTGGAGGATGATATTGTGAGGGTTAAAGAGACTGTATATTTTGATAATCCTGGTCGTGTAAATACTGATGAAACTTTAAGATTAGCGAAAAAACGTGCTGATGAACTTCAAATTAAACATATAGTTGTTGCTTCAACAACTGGAGAGACTGGCTTAAAGGCTTGTAAGTTATTTAAGGGTTACAATGTAATTGTAGTTTCTCATTGTGTTGGTTTTTCTTCACCTGGCCTTAGCGAATTTAGGATAGATTATAGAAATGAAATTTTATCTTTGGGAGGAAAAATCTATACTGGGACTCATGCTCTCAGTGCTGTTGAGAGAAGTATTAGAAGACAGCTGGCTACGTGGATGCCATTAGAACTTATGGCTAATACTTTACGCCTATTTGGAGAAGGTGTTAAGGCTGCTATTGAGATAACTGTGATGGCAGCTGACGCTGGTTTAATTCCAGTTGATAGAGAAGTTATAGCAATTGCTGGCACAGGAAGAGGCGCTGATGTTGCACTAGTAGTTAAGCCTGCACATAGCACAAATTTCTTCGACTTGGAGGTTAGAGAAATAATTTGCAAACCTAGAAAAATTCATTAGCCTAATTAATCATTGTCTCTCACTAGTATTCTTCCTTTATAGGTGGTAATACTTTTATCAGCTCTGCCTCCGGCTCAGGCTTTCTCCTTTTTCTCTCAATAATAACGATAATTATCATTATTATGGGTATGATAAAGCCTATATTTGGAATCGCCATTTCTCTTAGTCTTATCACTGAAATTGCAATTAGAAATGCTATGAGCGATATTATTGTTTGAGTGATACTTGCTGTAATTAGTCTTCCATTTAAGGTGAGTATTAGTGTTGATGCAGTACCAATTAAAATTAAAAGCCATGCGAAATGAATTATTCCTAATAATACCCCATATCTTTCAATTATATGTGGAATGGTTAAGGTAAATCTGCCCCATACAGTTACTAGTGGAAGAAACATTGAAAATAAAAGTAAGAGCCAATAAGATATTTTTATTGCTAACTCTCTTTTTCTCTCAGCTTTATAGAGGAGTAGTCCTATTGAAAGAATTAGAATTAATGGAGTGAGAAATGAATTTCTGCCTATTATTCTTATTGGCGTTGAAGTTTCAAAGGTGTTGTTAGATATTCCTGCTACATAATATTCTATTCCGCTGGGTATAATTGAAAATATTACTGTTGCCTTATATGCTTCAATCCATGGAAATCCAAGTAATGCTGGCCTGAAATATATTTTCCCATCTTCTGGACGAGTTAGGCTTATATAATGCATGTTTGCTAATTGAAAACTAATTTTTTCCATGAATATTCTAGGCTTGAAAAATACCCCCAATTTTTCAGGTATGTGTTGAAGAATTTTAATACTAGTTTTTCCCAACTATCGTAATCTATGCGATGCCTCCAATTTGGAGCTATTGATATAAATTTATGATCTGACGATATAACGCTGTAAGTATTATTAATTGACTCTAGAGGGAGAAATTCATCATTTGTTCCTGCTAGTATCAATACTGCCCTATTAATTTCTCTTGCATATGGTAGCACATCAAAATATTTGCATAAATTTTGATGACTTCTATACTTGATAGCTTACTTTCAACTGGTATCATTATGTTTACAAGTCCTCCTGAAGCTATAGATAATGGGAAGTTTCCACTCGCAAACATCGGTACAATTGCCTTTACATTCCAGTTTAATCTTCCAGCTATAAATGAAATTAGTCCTCCCATGCCAAATCCACATAATCCTAAGTTTGATTTGTTTACGAATTTTTGATTTCCTAAGACTTCTAGTCCTCTTAACGATGCTATTATGGCGTGAGCTAAATATCCTCCTAGTGGTCCTTCAGTGACATTAACTATGTTGTTGGGGGTTAATTGTGGGAAATTTGTGGATTTTCCATGGCCAGGTGAATCTATAACTAAGACTGCATAATCATTTGAGGCTAAAAATCTAGCATAATAAAGCATTTGCTCTAAGTTGCTTCCGTAGTCATGAACTAATAGTATTCCTGGAAGTTTTTCTCTATTTTTAGGATATAGTAGGACACCAAAAATTCTTATTTCTTGTCCTCCATATATTTCACTGGTGTAATATAACTCTACCTGCCATAACTCTAGCTCTTTATAATATGTTGTTAAATTCGCTTCAATCATTATGTTTAAAGGTGTTTTTAAATCTAAATCCCACCAGAAATCCGTAATGTAACCATTAATTTCTAATGCACCTATTTTCATTGGAGCTGGACATAGTATGGACCAAGCTGTAAATGTTCCTGAGAGTATAATTAGAATATAAAGTGTGATGTTTAATGTAGTTTTCCTCATCGTTGAATCCTATTTATACATTGCTTCAGGGACTTTTTAATGTTTATTAATAGGTTTATTGATATATTGTTTAATAGTCTTAAGTAACAAATTTTTATATATTTTTCTAAGTTACTTTTGATGATATAAATATCATTCTCTTCTTTATTTAAGATTTTAATTATTATGGTTCGAATACTTTAGGTTATAAATATAATTTCTACTTAGTTTAAACATTTTATTATATAATTATTGTGCTTCCTTTATAGTGTGATTTTGATTTTTATACTACTTATTATTATCAATGTTCCTATGGTTACTTCTCTTCTTCTCCAGCTATTTCTTCTAGTCTTTTTCTCCATAACCTGTATTCTCTTATCGTAGATAATGTAATCGCCATAAGTATGTTGCTTAAGAAGAGTACGTTTACAACAAGTCCTAGTATTAAATCGGGGTATGTTAAATTGTATTGTTTCGGCATTATACCTAAAACTGCTGTTACTAATCCTCTGCCTAGAGCACAAGTTAAGATTTTTCTTTCACTTGAGAGAGTGGTTTTTATAGTTATAATTGAAATTGCAATGAATCTTGATATGAATAGTAGGCATGTTATTATTGCTCCAAAGATGATTTCTGTAATATCTCCGAAAAAGTATATTAATCCAAGTAATACGAAGAAAAAGGATCTCATGAGAAATGTTATTTCTGAGTGAAATCTTTTTGTCAAATCTCTTATGGGTCTTAATTCTTCAATTTTTATTCTTAACCCGAGTATTGATGCTATTTTTTCGTCATTTCCAAGTACTAGTCCAAATATTAGTGACGCTAATGCTCCACTTCCTCCTAAAGTTTCGGCAAGGGAATATGCTCCAATTAATACAGATAAAGTAAACATGTAGAAGTATTCTTCCTCTCTGAGCACGTATATTACCATTAACCAAACTACTCCGACAATAAAGCCGATTAGTATTCCAGTGGAGAATTTTGAAGTTAGCATAACTAAAATTTTTTCAGGTGGTACGATTTTCAGGTTTAAGTATTCTAGACATGAGAGTGCTATTATGATTGATATTACATTTGTAAGTGCCATTTCTAGTGTTAAAGTCAAGAGAGCTTCTTCCTTTATAGGCATTTTTCTTATTAGTGTAATGAGCGTCATTGATCCACTTACAGCTAATGTTGAACCTATCATCAAGCTATATGACCATCGTAGATACAGCATGTATTTTAAAAATAATGTCGTTACAGTTAAACTTATTATGAAGCTGAGTAGGGATGTTCCAATCAATATTTTGCCTTTCTCGAGAAGTCTGTCTATATTTATTCTCATTCCACTATCGAAAAGTAGTATTGATATTGCAAACATTGCCATATATGGTAATACTCCATATGTCGCTTCGATATTTATTATATGTGTGAATGGGCCCAATATAACTCCAAACAATAATAGGAAAACTACATCTGGGATACTTGTTTTTCTGAAGAAGAGCATTCCAAAGAATCCAATTAACATTATTAGAGCTATTGTATAAAATGCTAGAATAGTATCCTCCATTATTTAATTCTCCTCCACAGAGTAAATATGCTGTTTTTTAAAGCTTTAAGCTTTATTTAAAATTTAAACTTTAGAATTAATATATTATTGGATGGCTGATCTATCTGCATAGTGTTTCTTAACTTTCTTGGCTTTTAATCTATTTGCTATATAGTCGAAGGCTACTTCAGGGTCACTATTTCTACCACATGTATATACGTCGACAGTTGCATATGCATACTCGGTCCATGTATGTACTGCTATGTGACTTTCAACTACCAAAGCGATGACCGAGACTCCTCCTTTTTCTCCTCCAAATTTCCATGATTTAATGTCCCATAGAGTCATATTTGCTTTTTCTGCAGCTTCAACAACTATTTCTCTTAATGATTTTTCATTTGCAAGGATGTCTACGTCACACTCATACAAGTTTCCATATACATGTTTTCCATAGATACCTCTTTGTTTTATAACCATTTTAATCGCAACGCATGATAAAGTTATCAATTATTTAAACTTATCGCTTTTAACCTAGTTCTTTAAGATACTTATCAAATATGGATTGCATTTGTCTCGCGTTATTTAGCATATCATGGTTGTTATTAAAAATATGTAGACTTTCTTTGGCTTCATCTTTAGAGTTGTCTCTACAATTTCTTTCAATTCATTTTTGAGTAGATGTGTGAGTACCAGGCTGTTCTTCCATGCATTCTAACATAGATGTTTTCATTTGTATTTATGTAAAATTTAATTTTGATTTACGTGCATACCATTTAAATCCATTTGGATTCCAACTATAAAGCCAACTTGGTGTCCCTATGAATATTTCTGGTTTCATTTTTCATCACGGCTATATTATTATTCCAAATGCCTTCGCAAATTCTTTAATTTTTCTAAATTCTCTTATGAAATTGTTTCCTTTTACTGTTAATGCATATATTGTTTTGTCGTTTCGTTTTATTTCCTTTATTAATCCTGCTTCAACTAATTCTTTTAAGTATTTCATTAATCTGTCATATGATAAGTTTGCTCCGTAGAGAATTCTGGTTACACCTGACTTTCCTCCTTCTCTTCTTATAGTTTCGATGATGTCTGCCATTATTTGAAGTCTTGATCTATATTTCTTTGAGCTCATTTTTATCTACCCACTTTTGTGAGCATTATTAGCATGGAAGTGAACGCCAGGAGTTGGGTTACGTGTCCTATAAAGTAGTATGATGATTCAATAATCGACGACATAAAGAGTAAATGACTTATTAAGAGTAGTGTGAATCCAATTGATATTAAGAGACTGTTAATGTTTCTTATTTCAATAAAATTCATGACAGCTTGTGTTGAAATATATACGAGAAATGTCATTTGGATAAATTCAAAGTATGGATTTATTATTAATGGTATTAATGCCATGGTTAATGTTTCTATATTTAACCTTCTAGTCCTTTCAATGTATACTAAGGTGAAGAGAAAGTATGCTATAGTTCTCATTATTCCATAGATTATTCCAATCATGTATACTAAGCCTCTTATAGTTACGTTTAATTCTCTAGCTAGTGTGATCACATATACTGTTGAAAATATTCTAGTTAGCATACCTGCACCGAGAACAGAGAATCCAAAGTATAAATGCATTAAGCTTTTATTTTGAGTTAATTTGTAGGCTTTTAAGGCATAATATGCTACTGCGAAGCTTATAATCGAGCTTATTGTTTCCATTATTATATCGGCCCTGAACATTCTTAGTATTAATAGCATTTTTTGCACCATTCATACATTATGTTTTCCCATATAATTTAGATATGTATGATTCGTCTAGATGATTGTTGCTTTAGCAATATATATTAAGCTCTATAGCTTTAACTTGGTGGTTTTAAATGGTGAAGAAATCTTTATGCTTTAAAGTGTTTGGCATCTCGGTTCTTACACTGGTTGTACTGTTAACAGTAATGAATTTTCCTGTCATGGCTGCAGAAGATACTACAAGTGAAAGAGTTATAGCTCTAAAAATGAGGGGTGTAGCTTTCTCTCGAGCTGAAGAGGCTAGAGTTCAAAGTAGAGTTTATATAAGGCTTTGGATGAGTGCAGAAAGAGTAAATAGGACTGTGAGATTTTATTTCAAGAATGGCTCAATAGCAATTGGTGATATGACTTATAGGTTTAAGGAAGGTAGAGGAATTGCAGGTAGATTTCACTGCCATGACAGATTGACTATGGGTGTTATTTTTCTTAAAGGGATGGCTGTAAGTGATAGTGGTGAATTTTTCAACTTTACATTGTTAGGTAGAGTGATAATCTTGAAGCATAGAGCTGCATATATCGTTGCCATAGGTTTTCTGAGAGGGGAAGTCCAGAAGTACTTCTTATTACTTGAAGGATTAATTGTTCCAGTAAAACTAGGAGTTTAACATTAGTTTTCTCCATACTCTATTTTTTCTAGTTTAAGAAGCCATTTTAATGGAATGTCTTGCCATCCACCGTCGGGTTTTCTTCTTCTAACGGTTATGGGTAGAATGCCCATTTCTAATTCTAACTCTGCTATTGTGAGGGGATCCTTAGCATTTTCTGGTATTTCTATTAGTACCGGGGCTCCCATAGATATTTGTAGTGCTCGAGCACCAATTATTCTTGCCTTTTCATATCTTGTTAGTTTTGGTGGTCCCACAATTATTTTAGCTCTTATTTCTTCTTCGTTTGTTTTGGTTTTTGTTAATTGTGTTGAAGAATTTTCGTTTTCCGTCATGTTTTTCCTCCATTTGATTAAATCGAGTTTGCCCCCGCATGTTTGATTGGAAATTATGTAAACTTGCGGGGCACCCCATATATAATTTTCTTACAAATCTAGGGTTTGAATTCCTTTCAAATATATAATGTTTACGTTCTATTTTAGAGAAAGGATTATAATGTTTTAATCATATTTTTTAATGGTTTCTAAAATGTCTGATATGGATGAAGCTTCAGTTTTAAAGTGGGCTTCAATAATTCTGTTTTTGATTTCTATTTTGCTATTTATACTGCGGATTTTTAGAAGACCTATTTTTCGTTTTGACTTTGAATTACTTCTCTTCTATTTGCCCTCTATTATTGCTTTATTAGTTTATTTTTATCTTGAAAGATTTTCTGAGAATTCAATAATAATTACCGAGTAAATGGATATTTCCTATTGTTACATTTTCTAATCCTGCCTTTCTTGCTACTCTTAGACATTCATATGCATGCTTTCTGCTAGTGGGTGGTAGATCATTCATCATATATGCACCGTAGAATGCAAGTAGTGAATATGGTATTTCAGGATCTATGTCTGCTATGAATCCTGCAATTTTTTCAACTTCTTCGGCATCTATGTATCCTGGAACTAGAAGGGTGCTTGCAATTATTAGTGGAGGGTTTTTTCTTTCTTTAACTCTTTTTCCTAATCTCTTTAAGTTTCCATATACAGGTTTATTCGAGACTCCACATAATGCTTTGTATATTGGTTCGCTCCATGCTTTAAGATCAAATTTATAATTTCCACCGCTTTCTAATGAGAGTTGAAGAGCTTTTTCAGCAATTTTCGGGTTCATTAAGCCATTTGTCTCCCAGCAGATTCTCATTATGCCTTTCCATTTCTTAGCTTTTTCTATTGCTAGTTCACTCACTTTTAATGCATGTAGCATCTGTGGTGATGGATCTCCTCCAAAAAAGCATATGCATGAAACTTTTTTGTTTATTTTTTCCACCAGTTTTTCTGCACTTATTAGGGGTGCTAGTTTTGATGTAAGTTTTCTATAGTGCCAATTTTGGCAGAATAGGCAGTCTAGACTACATGCTCCATAAAAGACTGCTAGATTGTAGTAGCCATATTCTGGTCCTGCGTTATAGGCATATTTTGGGTAGCCTATTCCTGTACATCCGGGACATGCCCATGCTCCAACACAATTTGTTGGTATTGGGTCATAATACCATTCCAATAGGCCTTTATCTGGTGTTCCTGCGAGTCTAATTAATTTATTATCTTCATTTTTAACTAGTCCACAATATCCATATCTGTTTATTGCGATAATACAATCGTTTGCGCATAATCCACATTTTAATCCATGCTCATTTCTTGGCGGTTCATGTGGAAGTCCATATTTTCCCTTACTTTCTCTATGTGCTTTCATTGCTATTGGTAGTGCTTCATTTGGTTTATCTATTAAGCAATCCTTGCATACTTTTATTGTATTTGAAATTAGTTTTGATTTTTTACCGCAGAGCTTACATGTTTTCTCTCTTATTTTGAGTGAGTGTATGATCCACTTCATTTTTCCACCTCTGCTGATCTTGCCATGAGATAGGCATCTTCTCCGTCTAAATAGTATCCTAAAATTCGCTTGGTTATCTTGTAGTTAAGTTTTCTATATAGATTAATTGCAGGTATGTTGCTTACTCTGACTTCTAGGTAGAATTCAGAGGCACCATATTCTTTCATGGCTTTCATTGCCCTTTTCATGAGGCTTTCTCCTATTCCTCTCCTTCTATATTGTGGTAAGACTGCTATTGAGATTATATGTCCCTTCTTTGCTAGTCCAAATTTAATGTTAGACAGTCCAAATTCTATTCTGCACATAACATACCCGACGATTTCTCCATTTACTTCAGCTACAAGGAATGCTTTCGGATGTGCATAATGATGATGCATAAAGAATGATGGAGAGTAATTTTCTGGGAGACATGTTCTGTTTATCAAAACAACTTTCTCTAAATCTTCTGGTTTAAATTCCCTAATCTTAAATTCACTTGTTTTTTCTTTAGTTAACTCCGACTCCTCCACTATCCTATTTTATGACTTTTGTTTCTCTGAGAGAAATATTTTTAGCTTCGCTTAAGAACATTTCTTGGAGTTGAAATATTGGTGAATGAGGTTTATTCCTCCACTTTCATAGAAATTGAAGATTTAGTTAAGCGTTTTTTCCCTATCGTCGATTCATATTTAGAATTTGGTATTCCCACTTTCATTGTTGATTCTAAAGCTGAGACTAAAAAGTCATTTTTAAGATTGTATAGGGCTTTAAATCCTAAAGGTTTTATACCCGTCATGCGGAGACATGATGAAGACATCATTATTAAAGTTTTCTCCTTTAAACCTAAACCTAGAAAGAATCCGCTTATTTTTATAATCCTATTTCTAACTACTTTGTCTACAATTATTTATAGTGGTTGGCTTCAAATGAATAGTCCTGCATTTGATGTTGTTGATCCTCGAAGAAACATTTTATTTAATGTGTTGTTGTATGTGTTTTGTTTTATGCTTATAGCAGGCTTACATGAATTTGGTCATAAAATTGCATGTGAATTTCACGGTGTTAAGTCGAGTTTACCCTATTTTATACCTGGACCTCCTGAAATTGGTGGTACTTTGGGGGCTGTTATAATTCAAGAATCTCCTGTTGTTAATAAGGATCAGTTGTTTGATGTTGGTATTTTAGGTCCCATTTTCGGTTTTGTTGCGTCAATTTTTGTTTCTATTTTAGGTCTAAAGCTTTCATATCCGACAAGATATGTTCTTGGAGTTTTAATTCCATCTCCTATGATCTTCGACTTTCTTGTCTCATTAGTTATAAATTTACCTGAAGGATACATATTGTTGTTGCATCCTGTTGCCTTTGCGGGTTGGATCGGTTTTCTATTAACCTTTTTGAATACTATGCCTATAGCTCAGCTTGATGGTGGACATATTGCTAGAGCTTTTTTTGGAAGAAAATATCATAGACTTGTTTCCTATGTTGCTGCAATAGCTTTATTTGTACTAGGATACTATGTTATGGCTTTTTTAGCTCTTGCAATGTTAATTTATAGAAGTCATCCTGGTCCGTTGGATGATGTTTCTCCCTTAAGTAGAGGTAGAAAGATTATAGGTCTAATTGTTATACCCTCTATACTAATATTGTCTGCCACCTCATTTACTTTTATGTTCTGATGGTCTGGAAAATTATAAAAGCCTGTAGATACTATTGTGTAAGCGGGTTTCTCTGAACTGGTTTAAGAGGAAGGTTTTGTTATCTCAGAGGGCTGTTGAAATTCTCTGCAAGAGAGGTGCAATTCTATTCGGAGAATTTACATTAACCTCTGGATTAAAAAGTCCATATTATATTGATTTGAGAGTAATTCCAAGTTATCCAAGTGATTTCAATGAAATTTGTAATATGTATGCTGAGCTAATTAGAAATGAAATCAAGGATTTCGATAGAATTGCAGGGGTTCCTACTGCTGGGATTCCATTTGCAACTTTAATTGCATATAAGTTGAAGAAACCCTTAATTTATGTTAGGAAGAAATCTGAGAGAGATCATGGAAGAGGACGATTAGTTGAAGGTGTTTTGGAGAGGGGTGATAGAGTAGTTTTAATTGATGATGTCGCAACAACTGGGGGCAGTCTAATTTTAACTGCTAATTCTATTAGGTCTGCTGGTGGTGACGTCGCTGGAGCAGTTGTACTGATTGATAGGGAGCAGGGTGCTTTTAATAACTTGAAGAGAATTAAAGTGAATCTACATTGCCTAGTTAAGATAACTGATGCCGCCGAGTTCCTATTAAAGAAGAATGTAATAGATAGAAAAATGTATGATGCTATAGTTCAAATGACAAAGAGGAGTTAAGTTTCATATAGTAATCCTAACTCTTTGAGTCTTCTGTGTATTTTATTAACTGCAATATATACTTCTTCCTCCTTCTTCGCTCCTGTACATACCATTTTACCTGAACTAAATAGGAGTAATACAACTTTCGGGTCATTCATCCTATAGATTAATCCTGGAAATTGTTCTGGCTCATACATAACATTTTCTAATAGCAGTGTAGCTTTTTCTAAATTTACTCCAGCACCTAGATTTGCTGATGCAACTATATTTTGAATCTGAATTTTCGGCTTACCTACTATAACTATGCCCTTTGACCTTAGTGTTGTAATAATCTTCTTTACTGCTCTTTTTACATCTTTTTCTGACTTTGCTCCTGTACATACCATTTTACCTGAACTAAATATTAGGGTTGCAGTTTTTGGTCTATTTAATCTGTAAACTAATCCTGGAAATTGATCTGGATTATAATCGACATTTGGTATACTCCTAGTTATCGCTTCTAGGTCTATGTATTGGTCTAATACTACTGATGCTACAACATTTTCAATTCTTACAGAGGGCTTCCGCATTTCGTAATCCTCCTTCCACTGAAATGATTAAATTATTTTTCTCTCTTAATAACATTCCGTTTAAATATATACTATTCTTTTCTTGATATTAGTGTTAATATGGTGAATATCAAGATGATTATAATTGCAAGGATTGGCATAGTCCATCCTTTTAGAAATAGGCTTATATATCCTATATAGGGAATTCTGTATATTACTTTACCAATTATGTTACTGCTCTTAATCCAGAATGGATCTGGTGAAATATTTGCATCTCCCTTTGTTCTATATTCTATTTCATTGCTTCTTATTCTTTTATCTATTATTCTATGTACCCAGGGAATTCCTCTCCAGTATGGGTAAGGGGGTTTAAATACGATTATATCTCCTATCTGGAGATTTTTTGAGTTGACTCCTTGAACTATTAATAGGTCTCCTATATTTAGTGTTGGAGTCATGCTTCCTGATGCAACTACTACGAATGGGGAATCTACATTTAAGATGTAACTAGCACTATAATGTACACCTTGAGTTATAGCTACTGCCAATATTATTGTTAAGATGATTTCTAATATTTCTCTCGTAATTTTTCTCTCCTTCATTTTGCTCACTGTTCCTTCTCTCAAAGACGAATTGTCTTAATAGTTATTTAGCCTTTATTATTTATGGGGGTATGCTCCGTGAATGCTAAAGAGTTGGCTAAGATGATTGATCTAACTTTACTTAAACCTACTTCAACGAAACGAGATATAGAGCTGTTATGTAAGAATGCTATTAAATATGGCTTCATTTGTGTTGTAGTTAATCCATGCTATGTTTCTTTAGCCTACCACCTTTTGAGGAATAGTGATGTTAGAGTTGGTACAGTTATTGGTTTTCCTTTAGGTGCTAATTTAACTGAGGTTAAAGTTTTTGAAGCTAAACGGGTTGTAGAGTTAGGTGCCTCTGAAGTTGATATGGTAATGAATATAGGAGCCTTTAAGTCTGGAGATTACTCGTATGTTAAAAATGACATCTTAGAAGTGGTTAAAGCGGTTAAGAGAGTTAGGAATGATGCTATCGTTAAGGTCATTATTGAAACTTGCTACTTGACTGATGCGGAAAAAGTTTTAGCCTGCTCTATTATTCAGGAGGCGGAAGCTGACTTTGTTAAAACTTCAACAGGCTTTGGCTCTCGTGGTGCTACAATCGATGATGTTAAATTATTAAGGAGGACTGTTGGTTCTAGTTTAGGAGTTAAGGCTGCTGGTGGCATAAGAGATTTAAAGACAGCATTAGCAATGATTGAAGCTGGTGCCGATAGGATAGGAGCTTCAGCTGGGGTTAGAATTATTGAGGAAATGCTAAGTTCTAGTACTTAACGATTTTTTACTTCTCCATTGAAGTATTATTGATCTGATTAATCTAGCTGTTTCATAGGCATGTTTCTCTGGGTTTTCACCATATGCTCTACATATCAATATTATTTTTATTTCTGAGTCTTTCTTTATTATTTTTAGTTGATTGGCTGAACTTGAAGTTCCAATTGTACCTCTACCTGTAATGTATCTGAATCTTAGAATCCATTCCTTCTCATTAATTTTGACTTGCTCTATTCCCATATATCTTCTAAGTCTATTGTATATATGTCTTAGCATATCTATGGCCTCTTCTTCTCTTATTCTTACTGGTATACTAAATCTCCATGGTTCTTCTGTTTTACTTGGTTTTCTGTCGGCTTTCCATCTCATTAATTTTGATGGTGTAACTATGACTGATGATTTTAATGCTGGAATTGTACCTGCAATCGCCACTACGATTGCTATGGTTATTGTAGCAAGGGTCCATGTAACTGAGACTTTAGGGTAAACTTCTATAAATAACCCTAACACTCTAGCAACTTTATAGAATGATAATCCAACAATATATCCTATTCCTCCTGAAACGATTCCTAAGATTAATGCCTCTGCTGAGAATAGCATTGAAATGTGGCTTGGATTTAATCCTAGTGCTGATAGTATCATGATTTCTCTTTTTCTCTCATATACTGATGACAACATTACTATTGAAACATTGAATATTGATAGTATTAGTGATAATGTTGCCTCCATCCCCCTTGTCTCTAGATATGTTCCATATTTGTATTCTAATGTCTTGTTGGGGGTGAATGATAGTGTTCTATATCCTCCCTTTAATGCTATGCTTTTTGCTAGTGTAACTATTTTTTCTTCCTCTTCCATTTTTGCAATTATTCTTGATGGTAATGCAAATGTTTTGCTTGCGTCTTCCCACCAAAGAAATATTATTTCTCCTACTTCGCATTCAACTACTTCTAGTATTGGTTCTTCTCCGTCAACTATTATCATTTTTGATGGTGTTAATGTTCTTCCATCATAGTCTAAAATGTTGAATGCATAGTCTTGGATAATGCCCACTATTTTAGCTTTAATTCTACTTTTTACTAAGTAGACTTGCTCCTCAATTTTTAAATCTAGTATGGATGCAATAATCTCGGGGATTACTATTTCTCCACTTTTCTCTGGCATTCTTCCTTCTATCAATCTTTCTTCAATTTTTCTGTATATTGGATCATATTTATTGGAGATTGATATTACTCCAAATATTGGAAGCCTATTTTCTGCTGCTTCAATTTTTATTAAGTAGTCTAGGGGTGATAGGGAAGGGATGTTTTCAAATTTTATTGAGATCCATTGAATATCTTCTCTTTGACTTAATGCATTTATTATTCTTTGGTCTAGTGGTATGAATGGTTGCTTCACTGATGCTGGTTTAATTTTATCAACTAGTATTCCCTTAAATTTAGTGTTGTTCTCGTATATTCGTTCCATTAATCCTTCTTCAATACTAACTGAAGTTAATGAGACGAAGCCGCCAATTAGTATTAGTATTGAAAGCATTGTTAGCAGAGTTCTTATTTTTCTTCTTTTCAAGTTTCTTTTGGCAAGAGAAAATATTGATGACATAACACTTCTTAGTGAGGTTTCACCTGGTTTTTCTTTTCCTATTTGAGGCCAGATTATGATTGTTTCTGAAACTATTATTGATATTATTGACCAGGAGATTATGTCACTTAAACTTATAAGTTTTGTTCCTGGAAATAACATGTAGAATAGTGATAGTGTTGTTAGGTAGGAGATTGAAGTTGCAACTATTTTCTTTATTCTCTTTTCAAATATTATTTCTCCAATAATGGTTGATGTTAGGGCTAATAGGAATACTATCATTGATGTTGAGTTTGATGCCTCATTAAAGATTGCCTTTATTTTTTCCTTTATGTTTATTATTGAGATAAATGCTTCCCTCAAATCTACGTAGCAGGCTTCATATTTTCCTTCTTTCAATTTTATTTTTGATGAAAGTATTAATCCTTCGGTTCTACTAATTTTTGATTTAAAAAGTGTCATGTAAAATCCTTTTTGTTCTGCTTCGTTTATTAGTTTATGTGTTTCTTGTAGGATGTTTTCTATCATTTTAATTGAGTGTTTTAATGATGGTTTTCGGATATCAACTTCTAGGTATTCTCCTTGTTTCAGTTTTACTGGTTGGTCTGTTAAGTTGAATTTGTTTGTCGTTATTTCTCTCTCTATTAGAAATGAAGCTTTCACAATTATGTTGATGTTTAACTCTGCTGGTATTATGATTGTTTTATCTGTAATTCCAATGTTTTTTGCATATTCAAATAGTAATCCAAAGTTTTTTAGTAATCCTGGTGTTTCACTTCCATTTAGTATCTCGACTTCAAATTCCATGTACTTTGCTGGTTCATCGCTTTCTGCTGTTATTGCTTCTCCTATTATCATTATTGTGGCTGCTTTCATTAATGTGAAGTTTATTTCAGTGTCTTCTGTGACTTGGCTTTCTTTTACATGTATTGTATAGTCGAATCCTGGTGTTGAATTTAAATCATGTGTTACGATTATTTTGTATTTTCCCTCGTTTACCTTTAATTCATATTTACCGTTGATATCTGTGTATGTTATGTTAGTTAGCCTCCAAACGCTTCCCTGCATTTCAAATAATATTATTTTAGCGTTTCTTAGCGGCTTTCCATCGGCTTCCTCTACGTACCCTGATATGATGTAATTTTCATTTTCTGCGTATGCTGTGGTGTTTGATGCTAATGCTAGTGCTATTAACATGATTATCGCAATTTTTCTTTCCATTTTTCTCAAGTTTGCTTTAGTGAATTTGTATTTAATCTTTTATATTCTATCCTATGTCATATTGTCCTGGAATTGTTATATTATCCAGTTGTGTTTCCTATAATTCTGTATTTTGTAGCTAAAGCTTTAAAGGATTTTCAATTTATTTTATAGAGGGTTTTGTTAGATGCCCTTTAAGCTGTCAGTTAGGCTTAAACCTTTGAAATATGCTATTAGAGATCTAGTTCCCATTGCGAAGGAAGTTGAGAAAACTGGTAGAAGAGTTATCTACTTGAATATTGGTGATCCATTGAAGTTTGATTTTGATACTCCTCAACATATTAAAGATGCATTATGTAGAGCTGTGGCAGATAAATGGAACTTCTATTCACCTTCAGTGGGAATTGAGGATTTGAGAGAAGCTATATTATATAAAGAGAAAGTTTTTAACAATGTTGAAATTGAACTTAACCACATAATTGTTACTGCAGGTGTTTCTGAGGCAATTAATTTTGTTGCAGCTTCTCTAATTGATCCTGGAGATGAAGCATTAATTCCCGGTCCTGCATATGCACCCTATGTTAATTATATCCAGCTTTATGGTGGTAAGCCTATCCATTATAGATGTATTGAGTCTGAAGGCTGGATGCCTGACCTAGATGATTTAAAAAATAAGATTAGCGACAAGACACGCTTCATTTTGATTATTAATCCAAATAATCCAACTGGTGCAATATATGATGAGCGAATTGTTAGTAAAATATTGGATTTAGCTGCTATGTATGAGATTCCAGTTGTCTCTGATGAAATTTATGATAGGATCGTGTATGTTAATGGTGTTTTTAAGAGTACTGCTTCTCTTACTAAGGATGTTCCAGTAATTGGTTTAAATGGATTTTCAAAAGTCTATTTAATGACTGGTTGGAGATTAGGTTATATTTATGTTAAAGATCCCACTGGAAAATATGGTGAAGAAATAATTTCTCATTTAACTAAGTTGGCTAGAGCTAGATTGTCTGCTTGTACTCCTGTTCAAAGGGCAGCTATAGATGCTTTGAGAGGTCCACAAGATCATGTTAAAGAAATGGTTGATAAATTGAGAGAAAGAAGAAATTATTGTTGTAAGAGAATTGGAGAAATACCTGGTTTAAGTGTTGTGAAGCCTAAGGGTGCCTTTTATCTTTTTCCAAAAATTGATTTAAATGGAAGGTTTAAGGATGATAAAGATTTTGCATTGAATCTACTTTATGAGGAGCAAGTTTTAGTGGTTCATGGGTCTGGTTTTGGAGGTGGAGGAGAAAATCATTTTAGATGTATTTTCCTTCCGCCAATAGAAGTTTTAGAGGAGGCCTTTGACAGAATTGAAAGATTTTGTAGGAGAAAATTAACTTAAAATCTTCTTTTCATTTTAAAGTATGATTTAGCCGTTTTTAATGCTAGTTTAATGTGTTCAACAGCGTTTTTTAATACTACTTCTCCATGGCCTGGAAGCAAAGTGTTTACCTTAAGTTTAGATATTTTCTTTAAACTTGTGATTAAATCTTTCATGTTTCCTGTCGGTAGATCTGTTCTGCCGAAGTTTCCATTGGCGAATACTAGGTCGCCAGTGAAAATTATATTTCTTGTAATATAGCATATGCTACCTACAGTATGTCCAGGGGTATGTATTGCTTTTATTAGAGTTTTGCCAAGCTTTACTTCGTATCCCTCATTTATTCTTATTATTAATTTTTTTGCGTCTTCAAGACGCTTCACAATTACTCCTGCATCTAACTTGTGGATGTAGATTATTGGCTTAATTTTTCCTATTAATTGTTTTAAGCCGTTAGTATGGTCTCTATGCCTATGTGTTATTAGTACTTTTTTAATTTGGTCTATATTGATTTTTAGTTTTTCTAGACTTTTAATTAAATTGGAGTATGGAGGTCCATATCCAGTATCAATTAATGCCTTTTGTTCTGTTTCCTTATCTTCAATTATGTATACGTTTGAGCTTATTCCATAGCTTATCGCTGCATGAAGCCTTATCTGTTCATTGTCTATGAGTGTTAGGTGTGCTTGCAATTTTTCCACCAGTATAACTTTTATGTTCTTCTAATTTAAGGTTTCAAGATGTCAATTTGTACCTCTAAGCTTTCAGTTCTTATATAATGCTTTTCTAAAAGCTTTTAACTTTGGTAAGGTTAGTTTTAGATGGTATTGGAGGTTTAATTTATTGGATAGAGTTGAAGTGAGGGCTGCTTATATTGGAATAATGCTTTTTGGTGTAATTAGTTTGTGTGGAGATTTAATTTATGAGGGTGCTAGAAGTGTTATTCCCTCTTATCTTCAATGGCTTGGGGCTCCAGCGATGTTTTTTGGTTTGGCTATGGGTGTTGGTGAGTTTATGGGTTATGGTTTAAGGCTACTTAGTGGTTATCTTGTTGATGTAATTAGAGGTTATTGGCTTTTTACATTTTTAGGTTATCTCCTACTCATTGTAGTTCCATTACTTGCCTTTACTGGGAGTTGGGAGTTAGCTATAGCTTTAATTTTAATTGAGAGATTTGCTAAGGCTCTTCGAAGTCCTGCTAGAGATACTCTTCTTTCCCATGTCAGTAGAAGTATAGGTACTGGGAAGGCATTCGGTCTTCACGAGTTGATGGATCAAATTGGTGCTGTTGGCGGTCCTGCTATAGTTGCATTTACCTTATTTATTAGCGGTGATGTTTATGGCAGATCGTTTTTAATGTTATTTATTCCATACATGTTTTTAGTTCTTGCTTTAATTACTGCTTATACTAGGTTGAAGCCATATACTATCGATTTAATTGGTGGTGGAGGATTTGAAACTCTAAGTTTCACTGAATTACCATTTGAGTTTAAGATTTATTCAGTTTCTGTTCTTCTAAATACTGCTGGTTTAACTCATATTTCACTTATACTTTTCAGGGCTGCTCCAGAGGCTGCTTCTTGGATGCTACCTACAATTTATTTGCTTGTCCAGGCTGTTGATGCAGCTGTAGCTTTGATTGCAGGTTTAGCTTATGACAAAATTGGTAGAGTTATCTTGTTTTTACCCTTTCTTCTCTCTATCGTTCCTCCCATTCTCACCTTCTCGGGTGATTTTAACTTAATTATTGTTGCTACACTAGTTTTTGGAGTAGTTCTTGGAATGCAAGAGTCTATCTATCGTGCTGCTGTTGCTGATCTTTCTTCTTCAAAGTTTAGGGGATTGGCTTATGGTCTTTTTTATGTGGTTTATGGAGTTGGATATATTATTAGTGGGACGGTTTATGGTTTTCTTTTAGATTACAATTTGAGTTTCCTGCCATGGTGTATGCCCTTCTACTTCAAGTTTTTGCATTGTTTTTGTTGAAGAAGTCTATTAAATAGCCTATTGAAACTATTTCATTTTTCATAGACATTAATGGACATTATAGAGTTGTATGTTAATGAAAACTTTAAATATCTGAGATTTCTTAAATATTTGGGGTAGTTGTATGGGGAGGAAGACTACTATTGAGGTGGTTGATGAGGAGCTTTGGGCTTGGGCTCAATATAGGGCTAAGGTGCTTAAAATGAAGACTAGTGAGTATCTCTTTGAGCTGGTGAAGAGGGATAGAGAGGGAAAAGTTGAATGGAAGTAATAAAGGCATACAAGGTTCCCATAAAAGCACCATTAGATCTAATTGAAGCATACTTCAACATAAAGAAGAAAGCATTAGATGAAATCATGCATTACATTAAATACTCCGCTAATGGTAAAGCCCCGTCTAAACTTCGATACGAAAAATAGAAGAAAGTTAAGAAACGAACTTCTCAAGGAGTGGGAATATTCAAAACACTATGTGGATTCCGCAATAAACTCGGTTATAGGTCTAGTCAAAGGGTGGATCAAGCTATACAATCGAGGAAAAGCTAAGAGTAAACCAGAAATCACCAAGAAAACAGTCTACATTAAAACTACTCTGTTTAGGGTTGTGAATGGTAAGATTGTAATTACAATAGAGCCAAGAAAACGCTATCTCGAAGTGGATTTAACAAGATTCGATTATCTACCTAAAGATTACGACTTGATCAGAGGATTGATTTTGAAGGAGAACGAGCTTATAATAACCTTCAAGAAGAAGGTTGAGGTTAGAGAACCTAAGGATTGGGCATCTTTCGACGTAAATCTGACTGACATAACAGCCTACATCAACAATAGAAGTATAAGGTTCGATCTGAGAAAACTATATCACATTCATAGGATTTACGAGTTGAAAAGGAGGAAGATACAGAGGCTTTCCAAGCATAAGCCTAAGACAGCCAAGAGGCTGATGGTAAAGTTTTCAAAAAGGGAGAGAAATAGGACTAGGGACTTTATGCACAAGCTGACCACTAAGATAGCTAAGAAGTTAAGTTAGTTAGGAAGCGGATCCATACTTGAGGAATTGAAGTACATCAAAAGCAGAATTTTGAACCGCTGTAAGAACTCCAACCGAAGACTGTCCAAGTGGAACGCAAGGCAGTTCCAATTCATGCTTGAATACAAAATGAGGTGGTATGGTCTTCCAGTTTAAATACGTAAATCCCAGGAATTCATCCAAGACCTGCTTCCTCTGTCGGGCTACTATGGTAGCCTATGGGGGTAGGTTGATGAAATGTGAGAATTGCGGTCTAATTCTAGATAGAGATATTATAGCTGTCCTAAACCTTCAGATGTGGGGCTCTGGGGTTACCCCGAAAGCCCTAATAGCTCAAATTAAGGTGATGATGGGGAAACAGTTGGTGGACCAAGATCTATTAATGCCTATAAAGGTCTATCAACTGTGAATCTCTTGAGTTTAGTGGATAAAGTTTAAATGTTGATGTTTATTATCAATAGCGGTGGCGGAGTTAAATGGCGAAGAGGCATGAGCTTTACGAGTATGATTATTCGAGTGGTAAAATTGCTTTGAAGAGAAAATTGTGTCCTCGTTGTGGTAGAATAATGGCTACACATAAAGATAGGTATTCATGTGGTTTTTGTGGATATACAATCTATATGAAGGGTGAGTAGTCTTAATTAAGTTTTAGCAAAAAAGAATTAAGTATCTTTTCACTATAGAGGCTAAGTATCGTCAATTAAAATTTGAGAGGTTCAAAATTGAGTGAAACGATGCTTGCCGGTGTATTTCAATTATTGGCTAAGCCTGTTCAAAGGGCTTTAATTAAACGTGGATTTAGACATCCTACTCAGCCTCAAGAGAAGGCTATCCCGTTAATTCTTGAAGGTAAGAATGTTCTCTTAATTGCTCCTACAGCTACTGGTAAGACTGAGGCTGCACTTTTACCTGTTTTTAGTATGTATATTGAAAGACCTGTAAAGTCTCCTGGAATTAAAATTCTTTACATAACTCCTCTTAGGGCCTTAAATAGGGATATGCTTGAGAGATTTGAGTGGTGGAGCGACGAGTTAGATATAAAGGTTGCAGTTAGACATGGAGATACTGATCAATCTGAAAGAACTATGCAAGCCCGTTCTCCTCCAGATTTACTTATAACTACTCCTGAGACTTTACAGGCTATTCTTTCTGGTAGAGTTATGAGGAGGCATTTAAGTCATGTTGAATGGGTTATTATTGATGAGATTCATGAATTAGCTGAGGATAAGAGAGGTTCACAGTTATCCTTAGGTTTAGAGCGGTTGAGATATATTTGTGGTCGAGATTTTCAAGTTGTTGGTCTTTCAGCCACTATTGGTTCTCCCCGCTTAGTTGCACAGTTTCTTGTTGGTGTTGGCCGGCCAGTTGAAATTGTTAGGGTTCCTGTTGCTAGATTGATGAAGCTTAAGGTTGTATTTCCAGAACCTTCTTCAGAAGATTATGAGTTGGCCGCTAAGCTTTATACCCATCCTGAAGTAGCTACTAGGCTTAGGCTTATAAGGAGTTTAATTGAGAGTCATAAATCTGTATTGCTCTTCGTTAATACTAGAGCTATTGCGGAGGTTTTGGCTTCTAGATTTAAAGTTTGGGATTTAAATTTCCCAGTTAGTGTTCATCATGGGTCTTTATCTAAGCCCTCTAGAATTTCTGCTGAGAGGGGGTTAAAGGAAGGTTCTTTGAAGGGATTGGTTTGTACTTCTTCTCTTGAATTAGGTATTGATGTTGGCCATGTTGATCTTGTTATTCAGTATATGTCACCTAGACAAGTTACTAGACTGGTTCAGAGGGTTGGTAGGGCTGGGCATCGGATTGGATTGATTGCTAAGGGTATAATTATTACTGCTGATCCAGATGACACATTAGAGGCATTGGTGATTTGTAGGAGGGCTTTATCGGAGGATCTTGAACGAGTTGTTATTCCTGAGAAGCCATATGATGTGCTTTGTCATCAGATTGTTGCTTTATTAATGCAGAGGAGTAGATGGACTTTTAATAGGATTTTAGAGATTTATGGGAGAGCGTATCCATACAGGAATCTAACTGAGGATGACTTAGTGAAGGTTTTAACTTATATGCATAATAGGTATCCACGTCTTGTTTGGACTGCCTTTGAAGATAAAGTAGTGTTATCGCCTAGAAATAGGAAGCCTATTTATGAATATTTCTTTAATAAGCTTTCTATGATACCTGATGTAAAACAGTTTCTAGTGATTGATGCCACTAATAATACGCCTGTAGGTGTACTTGACGAAGTTTTCATTGCTGAGTATGGTGATCCTGGTAGAAAGTTTATTTTTAGGGGGAGTCTCTGGAAGATAAGAGAGGTTGTTGGAGATAAAGTTTATGTAGTTCCTGATAATGATCCTACAGGGGCTATCCCGAGTTGGGTTGGAGAAGAAATTCCAGTACCATATGAAATTGCTCAGGAAGTTGGTTGGATTAGACGATATATCGAAGAAAGACTATCCAATGGAGCTTCTATAGATGATGTAGTAAATGAACTTCTAGATAGGTATCCTTCTGATGTTGAAACTTTGAGAAAAGCCATTATGGATACTGTAAGGCAAATTGAGGAGAATTTGCCTGTTCCAACTGATAGGCGTGTAGTGATAGAGAAGTGGGAGGACTTCATTATAATTCATGTACATTTGGGTACACTTGCTAATAGGGCACTGGGCAGATTGATTGCTGATGAGGTTACAGAGATTTTAGGTCATGCTGTTGGTGTTCAGCAAGACCCCTATAGAATTGTAATTCATGCATCTAGAGGGATTAAACTGGAAGATATTGAATGTGCATTAAGGAAGCTTTCATCTAGGGATATTGAGTCTGAAGTTATAAAGATGGCTGAACGATCAGGTTTATTTAAAAGAAGATTAGTTCATGTAGCTAGGAGATTCGGTGCATTAGCTAGATGGGCTGACGTTTCAACTCTCAGTTTGAGACGTTTGATAGAGATGTTTAAGGATACGGTAATATATGAGGAGGCGTTAAAGGAGTATTTAACTAAAGATGTAGATGTTGAAGATGTTGAACGCTTCCTTAAGGACATTGAAAATAATAATATTGAAATGGCACTAGTTGACTCAGTTGAGCTTTCCCCTATCTCAAGATTGGCAATGGAAAGGATTTCAAGAAGAACGGAGATAATTCCACCTGAGAGATTAAGGAAAATATTAATTGAAGCTACAAAAGCAAGACTTCTAAACGAAGTTAGAGTTTTTATATGTACAAATTGTTGGAAGTGGTGGAGGCCTATAAGAATACTCGACTTGCCAGAGAATCCTTCATGTCCACTATGTAATTCGCGTAGAATTGCTGCTCTAGATGAAGATGAACGAATAGTAGCAAAGATTTCTTTAAAGAAAGCTATAAAGCTTACAAAAGAAGAAGAAAAGATTGTAAGTGAAGCTATTAAACAGGCTGAATTAATTGAGAAATACGGGAGAATAGCTGCTATAGCATTAGCGGGGAGAAGACTAAAAGCTAGAGATGTCAAACCAATACTAAATAAAATAAAAGCTGAAACTGACTACTTCTATGAAAAAATTTTAGAGGCTGAAAGAAAGGCTTTAAGAAGAGGTTTCTGGTAAATTTAACTCAAAATCAATTAAATGTAACCGTTCAATTAACTTCACCGTTACAATAATATTCTGTTAGGGAAAAAATAGTTGGGGTGTTAAATTATGGGAGCTGATGAGGTAAATTTAAAGAATAAAATTTTAGAGAAGCTGAAGGACGTTATTGATCCTGAAGTTGGCTTGAACGTTGTGGACATGGGTTTAATAAAGGAGGTAAAGGTTGAAGG
>NZ_JBTVBB010000033.1:0-39607 GCF_058356305.1 Candidatus Culexmicrobium sp. | reverse complement strand
GATCTACTTGATGGTTTCCAGTTTTTCTCAATGCGTTCCGCCACATTACTCTTGCATTAGCGGGACTAAATGGGAATAATCTTTCATCTTTCAGCTTTTTCTTGCCTCCACTCCGCTTAGCTGATGCCTCTAGGTATTCGTTGCGGATTTTAAGCCATTCCTTTATGGCTTCTCTGGCTTCGTTTGTGATGAAGGTTATTCGCCTTGTTCCTGTTTTAGTGTATTCTGCACGAATAGTTATTCTTGGTGGAGTTGAGTTTAAGTCTATGTCGCTTAGCTTGAGTTTTAATGCTTCCCCTATTCGCATTCCACTTGAAAGCAAGGTTAGAAATAATGCTTTACCTTGTATTGGCAGGTGCATTAATATGCGAAGCAGCTCTTCTCTGCTTGGAATTTTCTCTTCAGTGATTGGCTTGCTGCCTTTAATTCTCAGGCGTAGACGCCGCCAGAATAGCTGTGGCAGCTCCACATGGTTTTCCAGGAGGAATATTTTTATTGCTGATAGGAACAGTCGCCTTGACTTTGGAGCATTATTTTTAATTGCAACTGCAAAGTTTTGTACGTCATGCATATAGTCGCGCTGTTCAGCGAAGTATTTTTCAGCTAGCTGCTCTAGGGTTTTTGAATCAGCAGTTCCGCCATAAACAGTTTTGAAGAATTTCCTGAGCGCCAACCTATATACTCTAACTGTATTTTTACTTTCAAACTGTTTTAGGTAGCTGAGTTTCCCCATACTGCTTAAGCCTCCTATGGGCATACATATAAAACTTGGCTTTAGTTATATAAAAAGTTAGCTTTCCGTTAGTGACTTTTATCGATTCATTAATAACGCTCAAAGTGAAGTGGTAGAAAAGCCTGGAAAGAGATTCTTCTACTTTAATGCTATAAAGTAGAAGAATCCTTCTTCCAACTGTTCTGTGAGTGGAGTGGTATAGCTGGTGCCATTAATGGTAAATTGAACTCTAGATATCGGTGAAGAATTTGTGTTTAATGTGTATTTGGGTTTTGAGGGACTCCAACAACATGTCTGCATATATATAGTTGCTTGTTTTTTCTGAGCAATCTATCGCTGAAGCCCTAACCTTCCAGATTGTATTGGTTTCTGGTGCTCGTATCCATGCTTTATAGACAACTTTACCATTACTTGACTCTACAAAATCTATAAGTGACGGGGACATCCATTCATCTCCAGCAATAGAATATTGTATAATTATGTCCTTTACATCCCATGCATCATCTGAAGCCTCAACTTGCACTATAGCCCAGGAGCCGGGATCAACACTACTTGGGACATTAACAAAACTTATAGTTGGCTTGCTAATGTCGTCAACAGCCTCTACAGTTAAATATAAAGTGCTTAGTGCAGGTATTTCAATGTTCTTTAAGATGACGTAATATATGTTATCCTTCCTTATGTACTCGTAGTCTGGCATGTATGGATGCCATTCATAGTTTTCTATCGGAATGTCAGCTGGGAATCTAAATATGATTCGAGGATTTCTGAAGGTTATATTTAATTTGTTTTTGACTATGAAGCTAACTACATGGCTACTTCCATCATTTATTGGAGTATAATAGTATTCTAGGAAGCCTATTTCATATGGTTGTTTTGGCTGATAGTTTACTGTGCATCCAGTATCAATTGGAATCGAGTTTGGATATTTGAAGACCCCAGTTCCAGGATAATATAACGTTGATTCATCAACTGTTCCGTTAGCACTAATCTTGATAAGTTTAAATCCTCTTAAATCATAGTCTGGAATATCATATGCTAATGCTGCTGGTGAGATGAAGTAATGCTTCTTTCCAGTTTTTATATTTTCAATTATTACATTCAGATCTGTATGGATATGCTCACTTAGAATAAGTCTAACATCATATTCAATTATGAGTCTAAAGAGTTCTTTAGCCTCATTTAAATGGTTAATCCAACTACCAGTTTCAGAGTAAACTAGATCATTCTCTATGAAGTAGTCGAAGTCAGTTCAGGAGGATATTTTAAAGTAGCCAGACTCTAAGAATTTAATTTTTGGATCGAATAACGGATGATGAAAGAACATTATCTTAGTTTTATCTCTATATTTCATTAAGATTTTTCAGCCCATTTAAGTCTATCCATAGTAATCCAGCCATTCAGATCAGTATCTAGAGCTATCAATAAGAAGTCACCTATAACAACTGAATAATTGACAGGGCCAATTATTCGCTCATAAAACTTAACATTACCTACACTAGAATACTCATGGTTACCTGGATTCATATAGATTGGGTCTAAAACTAAGTTAAAGGGTTCAAGAAACTTAATCCATTCTGATTGAATAGTAGGGATATTCACTAAATCGCCAAGGAAAATTATTAGGTCAGGATCAATTAAATTTGCCTCTCTTACAAGCTCTCTCCAATAAGGAATACCATTAACCTTTACGTCACCACAAACAAGAATTTCTAGGGTTTCAGGCCAGCTGGGTAAAATCCATAAACTTCTAGGTTGAGTTAAAACTTCTATAGGAGCGTCACTTGGAGATTTAAATGTAACATTTCAGTATAAGATAAACATTTAGAGAATATATATAGAATTCATCATTCTTCACCTCACAATTTGACATATAGATTTGAAATAGTGCGAAAGACAATTAATTGAGGAGGACAATAAATGTATGGAGGATAATATGAATAGACGATTTGCATTATGGATTAGAGCTGCTGAAGAAGACATTTACGATGCAAAAGAAGCTATAAACAGAGGAAGGTGGTTTAGAGCTGCTTTCTATGCTCAACAGGCAGTAGAAAAAATTTTGAAGGCACTATTCTTCATAGTCAGAAGAGAAAACCCACCATACCTCCACACAGTAACCGAACTTTATAGGATACTCAAAGAAGCAAAATTTAATTTACCAGTTGAACTTGAAAATCAACTATACATTCTAAACAAATACTATACCATAACGAGATATCCAGATGCAGCAAACGGTTTACCAAGTGAATCAGTAGATAGAATTGAAGCTGAAAGAGCAGTTAAAATTGCAGAGGAGGTCTTAAAGTATGTTAAAGAATATGCCAGAGGAAGTCATAAAGGCAATTGAGAAATTAATAGAGAAATTAAAAGATAAAATCAGGATAGAGGCAGTTTATCTCTTCGGAAGCTACGCTAAAGGAACATGGATTAAAACAAGTGACATTGACTTAATAATAGTATCATCAGACTTCAAGAACATGAAATTTACAGAGAGACTAGACTTAATCAACTATATAATTTG
This sequence comes from Candidatus Culexmicrobium sp., assembly GCF_058356305.1. Taxonomy (NCBI): domain Archaea; kingdom Thermoproteati; phylum Candidatus Culexarchaeota; class Candidatus Culexarchaeia; order Candidatus Culexarchaeles; family Candidatus Culexmicrobiaceae; genus Candidatus Culexmicrobium; species Candidatus Culexmicrobium sp. Next base: position 36,350 of record NZ_JBTVBB010000033.1, on the reverse strand, counting down.
GAAGAAAAAAATAACACCTTATATAGAAGTAATACCATTGACACCAGAAGAACTAGAAGCAAAAAAGAATGAAAGCATTGTAATAAGTGATGCATTAAAACATTGGATCAAAATAGATGTAAAATAATAAAAGCATTTAAAATAGTCTAGGAATACCATATTTAAAATTAAGGGGAGACCCAGAAATCTTGAGTATTCCAAGCACTTTAATCATCACTTGGGTTATTTATGCATCCTTTTACCTATGTAGAGTTAATTTTTCAATTGCTCTTCCACTAATTAACATAGAGCTAGATATCTCGCATTCGCAGCTAGGAGTTATTGCATCTGGATTTTTCATCATGTATGCAACTGGTCAAGTACTAAATGGCTATCTTAGCATTGAGTACAAGTCTCAAAAACTTGTGTTTATAGGGGTTATCGGTTCTAGTATTATGACCATACTGTTTGGTCTATGTGAGAATTATTCGTTATTACTGATGATTTGGATGTTAAATGGATATTTTCAATCACTTGGTTGGCCAACATTAGTTAAAGTGGTGTCAATAATTGCGAAGGAAGAGAATTTAGGCACAATGTTTGGTTTGTTTAATACAAGCTGGGCTATTGGACATGCAATTTCATGGCTACTTACTGGCTTGCTTATATCTAACATGAAATGGAGAAATGGATTTACATTTAACGGCTTACTATTTTTATCTATAGGCATACCTGCATCAGTACAGCTAATTAGAATAATGGATAAGATAGATAGGAAACTTACCTCAGGGAAGGGAGAATCTAGAAGAGAAAAAAGGAGAGATAATGTAAGAAGACATTCTAAGTTAATATTTCTACTGGCATTATCATTTTTCATTATAGATTCCATCAGGTATGGTCTAATAGTATACTTGCCTTCATATATATTTTCCATAGAAAAGTCAACTTTAAATTCAACATTAATAGCAGTAATATTGCCTATTTCAGGCAGTATAGGAATGATAATATCTGGATACATATCAGACAAATTAGTAATTGAAAAGAAAACATTATTCACATTAGTAATAGCCCTAATTACAACAATATTAATTTACATATTTCCAGGAATCTATCAGTCAAATAGGAAAACTGGAATGATGACATTATTAACACTCAGCGCTCTCTTATACTCAATAGAATCACATATAACTGCCATAATTCCCGTTAGGTTAGTTGGAGAAAAATACTCATCCATTACAGCGGGTATAATAAACTCAGTGGGAGCAATAGGAGCATTTACCTCCAGTATAATATCCGGGTTCTTAGTGGATATTTATGGATTTGTTGAAATGTTCAAATTTTGGAGCTACATTCAGGTTCCACTAATAATGCTACTATTCATAACATATTTATTCATAAGACATGACAAGTATTCATCCAGTTTTACAATTGAATTAGACATAAATTGAGACGCTATGAAAATATACTTCTAATTTATAAATTTAACATTTTAACTATAAAAACAATTTATTGAAAGATTTTTACTTATTTATATATGTTCCAATGATATTTGTTAATGAGGAATCCTTATGAAAGGAGGGTATATGGGGAGAATTCTTTGGGTTGATTTAACAAATGAGAGAATATGGTATACACCACTTCCAGATGAACCAGTATTAAGAAAGTTTGTTGGATGCTGGGGTTTAGGGCTAAAATATTTATATGAAATGTGTCCTCCAGGGATTCATCCCCTAGAATCTGAGAATCCACTTATATTTATGACTGGACCCTTAACAGGCATTCCATGGGTCCCTGCAGCCAATAATACTTCAATCGCCACATTAAATGCAGATACAGGTTTCACTGCAGGCCGCTCACACTCACATGGATTTTTCGGTCCAAATTTAAAGTTTGCAGGATTCGATGGCATAATTATTGTTGGAAAGTCTGAGAAGCCCGTTTATTTATGGATCCATAACGGTAAGGCTGAGTTTAGAGATGCAAGTAAATTCTGGGGTAAAGATACACATGAAACTGAAGATTTAGTTAAGGAGGATTTAGGAGAACCTAAAGCCAGTGTAGCAGCTATTGGACCAGCAGGTGAAAATCTATGTCATGGAGCTTTAATTGAAAATGATAAAAATCACTCTTTCTCGCATTCAGGTGTTGGAACAGTAATGGGAAGTAAAAAATTGAAGGCTATAGCAGTTTATGGTACCCAGAAGGTTCCAATATATGATGAAGAAAAATTGAGAGAAATCTGTAAAATGTGGCATGAAAATCTATTTAAAAGTGATGTTGCAAGGGGACTAGCTAAGGGAGGAATACCAAGAGATGAATATAGATATGCTAAAAGTATGTCGATAACCTCAGCTAAAAACTTTCTAGAAGTTAGCCCTGAACAGTGGGGCGTAGGTATGTCAAAGCATAAAATAACACCAAAGGCATGCTATGCATGTCCAATTGCATGTAGCTACGATGTAGAATTAGTTGAAGGACCCAAGAAGGGTTATGTGGCAACTCCAGCCGGGGGAGGAGAAAATCTAGAGGGAGCTGCCTCAATAGTGGGAGTGTATGATAGCAATTGGGTCTTCTATTTAATTGACCTCTGTGATAGACTTGGCTTTGAATCAAGCACCATTGGATGCACCATAGCCCTATGCATTGAATGCTATGAAAAGGGACTATTAACTAAGGAGGACACAGATGGAATAGAATTGAAATGGGGGGATCCTGAGCTAATAGAAAAACTCCTCAATAAAGCGGCAAGAAAAGAAGGGAAAATAGGTAAGCTATTATCCCTAGGACCCAAGAAAGCTGCAGAATATATTGGTGGAGAATCATGGAAGTATGCCATTCATATTAAGGGTTCAGGAATGAATTTACATGACTGGAGAGCTACTTGGGGGATAATGCTGGGACAAATAGTAGGTGGTGGCTCAGGTTGGCCAGCACCAGCAGCAGATGCATGGGCAACAGAGCCAGATGTAGGATATCCAAAATATGAAGATCCATTAAATCCAAGACTGAAACCAATGGCAGTAGCTAAAACATGGCCCAAGAAGTATTGGGATGACTGTAATGGTACATGTTGGTTTGCAACATGGGGAGTTCCTGGAGCTGTGAAGTTTACTTCAGGTGCAGTGGCAGCAGCAACCGGATGGGACTTTACACCTGAAGAAGCGTTAAGGGTTGGTGAGAGATTAGTTCATCTAGAAAGGATATTTAATGTGAGACGTGGATTAACACCTAAAGATGACTATCATGTTCCGCCTAGAATAGTTGAAGCTCCACCCAGCGGTAGAGCTGCTGGAAAAGCCATGGCCCCATATGTAAAATGGATGGTAATGGAAGTCTATAGATTAATGGGATGGGACGAAAAAACCGGTAAACCACTAATAAGCACACTTAAAAAAGTAGGCCTCGAAGAATATATTGAAGACATCTGGTAAAAAACTAACTTACTTTTTTATTTCCTCTTCCTCTACTATCTCCCAGATTACGACACCTTCGGGATCGGGACATTGAACCTCCTTCACCCTAGGTAGCCAATCATTAGGTTCATCTATCTTTCTCTGCTTTGCAGGTAAAAGTGGAAGAAGACTTGAAAGAGCATAGATACATATATGCTTATTCGGTCCAGGGAGCATTAATCTACCGCCTTCAAGCTTAAAGTAATCGCCTTCTTCATGAATATTACAATAACCCTTAATTTCCTTAACTCTTACAATAAGTGTCTTCATATCGATCACTGCACTCAAATATTCAAAGAAAAATATTTAAGCTTTAGAGAAATTGCTATTTTAATCTCCTATTACTCCATGAATCTTCAAATCTCTCCATACATCATTCAATCCTAATTCCAGTAATTTTTTCCTAGTCGGAATCCCATTCGAATCCCATTTACGTACAGCATAATACTCATTCAACATTGGATCAAGATTTATTTTTGAGCCGGCTGATGGACCATGCCTTATTGGCTCTTCAATGAATCTATTAGGAAGAGTGTCATCAGATCTCCTAATACCCTCCCTAACAATAAATGCTCTCTCAATATTGACGATTCGTTCTCCAATTCTAATTACATCATCAACAGTTAAGTTAATCCCAGCTACAATATCAATTAGCTTAGAAATCTTATCAAAAGTTAATATCATCATATTCTCAGCAATATTCTTACAAACTTCAATTGAATCTATAACTGCACACCAATTTTCAAAGTAAGCTACAAGTTTACCCTTCCCCTTAGTACTAAGACGTAAAGTAGCCTCAGATTCACCAAATAATTCTTCACCAATTCTTGGATCATCTAAAAGTTCTATAAATGGCTCGGATCTAAGATGATCAGCGCCTCTAGTAGAAACAGCAAAACCTAAACCATAACCCTTAAGGCCACGTGGATCAGCTTGAATAATCTCTAATCCCTTCACATGAAAAGCTAAATCTCTCCCTCTACCAAGCATCTCACTTGCTTTTGCAACACCATCAGCCAAAATATCTCCAAAACCTCTTCTAAATGCTATCATTTCAATCAACTTGAAAACTGAGTCCATATTACCCCACTCTAACTCTAAACCATTAGTATCGGTCTTTGTCAACAGACCCTTCTCATAAAGTTCCATTGTCCATGAAATAACTTCACTAACAGAAATAGCATCCATGCCTAAGTCATTCACCATATTAATTGCCTTTAAAGCAGCATCAAGATTATAATTTCCAATTCTAACTGTAAATCCTCCAAGGGGCTCATATTCTGGGCCTTCACCAAACAATCCTGCAAATGAACCACTCCTTATAACATAAAATCTACTGCATGGAAGAACACATGAAAAACAAGCCCTATTCTTAACATTGTACTCTAAAGCTAGACGCTCACCACTAACCCTATAAGCGTTATCTATAACACCTCTAGTAAAGTGAAAAGCTGGAAGAAATCCAAGTTTATTTGCGGCCATGAGAATTCTAGAAGTACCCATAATTCTTCTAGGCCAATACTGTTCATGCTTGAAGATTTCAATTTCCATCTCTTCAACAAATTTCTCAAAATCTGAAGGCTTTGCAACCTCAATGAAGCCATCCCCTCTAATAGCAATTGCCTTAATATTTTTAGAAGCCATAACAACTCCCAAACCAGTACGTGCAGCAGGCCTATAAACATTAAAGAAAATCCCTGAAAACTTCACATAGTTTTCAGCAGCTGGCCCAATAATGGCTATTTGTACACGCCAACCTCCTGTTTCACGTCTAATAGCTTGAAATGCCTCTGATATTGAAAGACCCCATATACCTTCAGCATTTTCAACCTCAACACATTCATTATCTATGTAAAGATATACAGGCTTTCTGCTTCGTCCCTCAATTATTATTTGATCAAATCCAGCATACTTCATTTCAGCAGCAAAATGTCCACCTACATTAGAATCACCTAAAATTCCAGTTTGAGGAGATTTAGAAGTAACATTAAGGCGAGTACCCATAGGAAAAGCGGTTCCAGCTAAGGGACCAGTGGCAAACAATAATTTATTTTTAGGATGTAAAGGAGGAATATTACTAGGCACTTCCCAGTATAATCTCTCAACATTAAATCCCCTACCGCCTAAATAGCCTAGAATTATATCCTTCTCAATTGGATATATTTTAACTTCATGATTACTCAAGTTAATTCTCAGAATTTTACCTGCATAACCATAAATTTTATTCAACATTTAAACCCCACCTCTTAAGAAGCTTTCTAAAACAGTCAATTGCATATTGATATGCATTATCGAGAATCTTGAGGCTATCTTCTGGCAAAGAGAGAGTCTTTATGGGGTAAAGTCTTAGTGCATTGGTTGGACATTTAGAGATGCATACTGGGTTACCATTACATAAATCGCAAATCAAGGGCTTCAAACTAGTTGGATGAATTTTAATTGAGCCATATGGACATGCATTAACACATAATTTACATCCAGTACACTTATCCTCAATTAATCTTATTACACCATGCTCATCTCTTATTAAAGCATTTTGAGCACAGATCTCTATGCATGGAGCAGGATTACACTGATTACATACTATGGGAAAATCTAGACCAATTTTATCATCCTTTACAATAGTTATTCTTGAAAGTGAAGAACTAAAGACTCCTTCATGGGAGAAGGAACACCAGAGCTCACAGTATCTACATCCAGAGCACTTTGAGTAATCTACAACAATTCTTCTTGTCAATATATTAATCACCTTTAAACTCTGATTACATGAAAGAGTAAAGTAAGTTTCGCCTGAAATTACTTAGTCATCTTTTTTAGCAGTACTTCAGCCCTCTTAGGATTGAATATTCCACATACACATTGCTTCGCCAAGATTGAAGCAGCCTTACTTATACTTATTCTCCCACTCTGTATATCTTCTAATAATTTTTCAACTAATCCAGGTCCAATTTGATGATGACCACACATAGTTGTTATTTCTAATATTTCTCTCCTAGGTAGTAACCCAGTCTTCCCATGAACACCCAATGAACACTGAATTGTATGAGGTTTTAATTCCACCTTCTTTAATATTTGATTAACATAGTCAAAAACACCCGTCACAACTACAGACAATCCTAAGTCCTTCTCCTTTAGTTCATTCAAGTAACCTAACAAGTTACTGCTATCATCAAAAACAATATGGATAATGGATGTATCCGAAATACTCTTCAATATTAGCTCTTTAGACGTTGAAAATTTATTTCCAGTCTTCATATCACCAAAATTTACTGGATTATACTTGAATGACAATTCTAAAGCTCTTTTCAACTTAATTGCTGAACCTTTATCATTAAAACCCTTTGCAGACATAATTAATACAACGAAATCATTCCTCAAGTTCTTGTAATCACCTAATCTATGAAGAGAATGAGTCATTTCATTCATCTCCCACAATTGACCTCCCTAAACCCACATTAGTCTTCCCATTAATCCTAGGCTCAAAACCATACTTCAACAATACCTCCTTAACTTCATTTAAATCCTCAGAAACAATAATACAACCCAAACTAAAGACAGTATCAACATCACTTGACAATTGCCTTAATACTTTAAGGACAGGAGGTAGTTGCTCCTTTTTAATTTTAAATTCAACAACAACCGATCTAACTCTTTCATCAAGAATATCTTCACGTAATCTCCCATTAAACTTATCAATCATTAATTGCGTGATAGGATTTTCAGGTTCAAATTCAACACCAACCTTTGCAAGTTTCATAGTTACTTTATTAACTTCACTTAGCCTTGTTCCTACACCGGGTCTTCCAATATCAATAGAAAAGCCTATTTCTCCAACTTTAAATCTACCAGTCACATCATTAGTCTTCATTTCCTCTGTTCCTCTACCAGGTACCCGTGTATCCTTATGCTCCGAAATTACACCACTAAATAGATGACGTATTATTCTAGGCCAATTTAAAGAATGTTTTTCAATGGCACTTGTCGGGCATACATTTGCTCTTATACAAGAATAACACTCCACACATTTATCCTCATCTACATACGCTTTACCACTAATGCTTAATGAAATTGCATTGTCAGGACAAAATGGAATACATCGACCACAGCCAACGCATTTTTCAATAATTATTCTAACCAATCTCAATCCCCCTAAAATATCTCATAAAAGTTAATTTAACAATTATCATAATTCAAACTAATTCCAAATCTATTTCTACAACACCATATATTTTATAAAATCTATATGAGTACCATATCAGGAGATGACTTCATGGAAAAAGAAGTTATAGATAGAGTTAAAGAAAGAAGAGATGAAATAAAAAAGTTCTTTCAAAAGTTAATACAATTTAGGAGTATCAATCCCCCTGGAAATGAAGAAGCAATATCCAATTTTCTAGCTGAAAAACTTAGAGAATTAGATTTTAGTGTAAAGCAAGTCGAATATGCTCAAAATAGACCAAACATAATTGCAGTTATGAAGGGAACTACAAGTGAGAAAAAATTATTATGCTATGCACATCTAGATGTTGTTCCGCCAGGAGATTTATCGGAGTGGATTGTGAATCCATTTGAGGGTAGAATTGTAGGTGACAAAGTTTATGGTAGAGGAAGTCAAGACCATAAATTCCCAATAGCTCCATTCATATATGCTTGGAAGATACTGGAGGAGCTAAAAATTAAATTAAAGGGAGATTTAATCTTCACCTTTGTTGTTGATGAAGAAACTGGAGGTTTTTATGGATTTAAAAGATTAGTAGAAGATGGATTTTTCGACAATACAGATGCAATGCTATATGGCGGTATAGGAACCATAGATAGTGATTCAATAGTCATTGGATGCAATGGATCAAGAACATATAAGATAATAGTTAACGGTAAAAGTACACATACAGCCTTTCTTGAAAAAGGAGTAAATGCAGTAGTGAATGCTGCAAAACTAATTATCAAATTACAAAAACTTGCCAATAAAATAAACAATAGGAAACATTCAATTACCGGCTACGCAAGAATGTCTATAAACCTAATTGAAGGAGGAAGTAAAGAAAATATTGTACCCGATAAATGTATAATAACAATCGATAGAAGAATTACACCATCTGAAGATTATAATGAAGTCACAAATGAAATTTTAAAGGTACTTGAAGAAGCTAAAAATGAAATTCCAAACTTAAAATTTAAACTAGAAGTAAAAGATTGAATGCCCCCCGCAATTTCTGATCCAAAATCAGAAATTATTAGAGCCATAAAATATGCGGCCAGAAAAGTCATAGGGAAGAATTTAAGAGTTAAAGGAATACCTGCATCAAGTGACTATTCATGGTATGTTAAAAGGACAAATAAACCAGTAGCCATGTACTCTGTAGGAAATGCACCTCCTCTTGCCCATTCACCCAATGAATATGCCCTAATACCAGACTTAATTGACACAACTAAAATATATGCAATAACAATGATGAGGTTTCTAGGCTTCGAATAATTATTTAAAAATCCAACTTTTCGCCCTTATCAACCTATCTAGTAATCCTTTAATTAGAAATCTATACGAGTATAGGTACTCTAGACTTTTATGATTTTTATTAGTGCTAATGCCATGAGATATAATGCTATTGCCAGTGGAAATATTACCCATATACCATAAAGATCAACAATTAACGATGCTATTATTGGCATTAATATTCCTGCCACATTCATTGGTATGAAGAACATGCTATAGGCTGTTCCCCTTGCTTCTTCTGGTGTTACCAATGCTACTAGGGCGCTAGATATTGGCATGGTCATCGTATTCGACATGCCATATAACAAGTAGAATATTACTGATAACAGTATCATCGGAGATGCAACAGTTAAAGTTAACGATGTTATTAAAATCAAAAATATTACTATGAATGTTCTCTTCCATCCCAATTTATCTCCAAGCCACCCCCCAATGATAGGGCCACTTAGCCCTATTAGTGGACTTAATCCGAAAATTATACTTGCAATGCTTGGGTCAAGTCCTCTCCCCTTAATTAAATACGTGGTTATAAAGGTCGATACATTTGATCCAGCTGCACTTCGAAGGCTTACAAATAGTAGGAATGCTATAAATGTTGTTGAAAATACATTTTTTAGGGGGGAGATAAATTTCTTTTCCTCCGCATGTTTCTCTTCCTCCTTTCTCCAGTCTATTTTTAGGAAAAGTGATACTAATGCCACTATTAGTATTGGGATTGCCCATATTATGTAAGTATATCTCCACCCTAAGCTCTTTAACATAAGACCAATTGTTATTGGCCCCAGGGAAATGCCGAGACTTCCACTAGCACCATGAAATCCCATCCCTCTACTCCTATAAAATTCAGGTATTACTTCTGATGTTGCGCTTAATGCTGGCGGATGATATATAGTCGATGATACAGCTATCAATGCAAATCCAATAATTAAACCCCAAATAGAGGAGCTTGTGAAAATTATTATTCCAGCTATGACTGATAGAATCAAGCTAAGTGATATAAGTTTTCCTGTACTAAATCTGTCAGCTACTAGTCCACTAGGAATCGAGAATAGCAATTGTACTCCTCTTGGAACTGATACAAGCAAGCTCAATTGAAACATCGTTAATGAATATTCATCCATTAGTATTGGGATTAAAGCGAGAGGAGTATTTGTATAGACATGGAGCAGTATATGAGTTAAACATAGAATTACTAGTTTGAGTTTCCATGTCAACCGCTAACCCTCCGGTGAAAATAATATTTCAAACTCTTTGTAATATTCTCCTTAAAATTTTTACTATCCTATTGGACATCATAAAAAAGTTTGAATCCTCGATCCAATTCCTCTACACCTAGAATCCTTATCTTTCCAATTTCACTCGTTCTCTTTACATGTGTACCAGTACATGGTATTCCATTCACTCCATCAATTACAACAACTCTATATTTTTTACTTAAAGGAAGTCTATCTAAGTTAGGTGCATTAAAAGCGAACTTGAATAGTAATTCCCTTGTAGAATATATTATTTTAACTTCTCGATCTTCCTTTACAATCTCATTTGCTTTATCTTCAATTTCATTTATCATTTTTGAATCAGGCTTTTTTGCATCATAGACTATATACGCCCTTGGCGGTCCATGCAGAGCATTAAGTGTATTTATGATACTACCATAAACCTTGTTTAATGCATAGTCTATTATATGCCCTGCAGTATGTAGTCTCATAATTTTAAACCTATAATTCCAATCAATTTTTAACTTAACTTTATCTCCTTGATTTAAATCCCCTCGAATGAACCTACCGTAATGTGCTAGAACCCCTTTAACATTTAGAACCTTAGCAACACTAAAAGTTCCATTTTCATTTTCTATAACTCCTAGATCGCTTGGTTGCCCTCCCCCTTTAGGATGAAAAATACTTTCATCTACAATTATATACGCTTTTTCCCCTTTCTCTCTAATAACGTCAATCACTGTACATTCTAATGTATCCAAATATTGCTTATCTAGGTAAACTTTAACTGTTTCCTTTAATCCTTCCAAAGCACGATAAATATTTACCATATTTTAAATGGTTTAGACTTCCAGTATTTAGCCTTATTCATTGATTTTCCTTAAACTTTGGAACATTCTCATCGAATTCATGAAGGTACTCCAAACTTCACTTAAAGCTTCCTGGTAAATTTTAACTATTTCATCTAAGTCTTTCCCCTTAATCCCCTCATTTTTAAGCTTTTCCTTAAACTCCTTAATCCATTTCCTCTTCATAAACGTAAATTTTAACCTCATATTAATATACATCAAACTTACTTCCACAAATAAATACAGAAATAGAAATGAAATTCTAATTATTGATAACACTTTAGACATATCATTCACTTCTCAATTTTACTAGTAATCTAGAGCCTTTCCTCTCAATGATGATTATTCCTTCTCTTTCTAGTCTTCTAACTCTCTCACTTATTATTCTTCTTGAAGCCCTTCCTCTAACCTCTCTGATATTCCTCGTCAACTCTGAGATAGATAATGGTCCCTTTACTGCTAATGTCTCAACAATTGTCCTTGAAATATCATCTAATTTCTTCTTCCTGATTAACCTCATAATTTGAGAGGATATTTCATAGGCTTTGAAAGCTGGTAAAGAAAACGCTAATATAAGTTTACTTGCTATACTTACAATTTCAGCATCTTCAATTCCTGATGAAAATAATAGTTTTTCAATTCTATCTAATCTTTCAAGTACAATTTTCAATAGCCTCTCAAGTTTCTCTTCTCTTTCCTCTGTACTCTTCAACGCGTGTCACTCAATTAGTCGTTACAATTATGCTCTTTAATTATCTTTGCTGCCTTCTTTTGTCTCCTTAGCTTTTTTGATGAATTCACTTAGCTCTTCGGTTTTCCATTTTTTAGCTGATGTAAACTTTGTCATCATTGCACCTAGGTCTCTGATTATGCTTAACCTAGCTTCAAGATATTCTTTGGTAAGATTTAAAGCCATATTTTCTTGTAATCCACTTTCCTTTAACTTCTTATAAAAAGCGGCTACATCTTCTCCAAGTTCACTTCCACTTACTGCTTTCATTAAAGATTGAATAAGATCTGTAATTGGTTCTTTAAGCTCCTTTACAAATTCAACTATAGCTGAAAATACATCTCTTAATTCTCTTACGTCTTCAAGCTCCTTATCTTTCATTAAGTCCATATGTTTCACCTCACATTACATTTTTATTGATCATATAGATAGTTTTTTATTATTAAGAGTGAACAATTAGTGAACAAGTAATCATGACTTACATTTTTCCAAATAAAAATACTATGAGTGCACATATTGTTATCATAACTACACTCTTAATGACGTGTAAATGTCTTCCACTTCATTTTCCTTTGGTTCAATTATTATTTCCCTAATTAATGTATTGTTCTTATTTATGTCTATATAGTCTGGAATTACAATTTCATGGTACTTCACTATTTTGTTTTCACTCACATCTATTTTCCTTAATGACGGATTATCTATATTTATTGTCAAAGGATAATAGAAGTTGTATATTATATTGTTTGTGATCTTTATTCTTGTCTTTGAACTATATATTCTTTCAATTTCATCATTTTCAGTACTCCACATACATGTTGTTATACCAATGCCATTCTCTCCAGTAATATTTCTTCAATTACCAATGGCGTCTGGAAAAGCTGTTATGACACTATTAACAATAAATCTAATAGTATTGTTTTGAACAGTTAAATCTTGTGAATGATCGATTTATAGAACATATAGGCCTTGACATTTTAATCAAGAAAAAGTGGGGTTATAAGCTATTGTTGCTTGTATTGATTTAACCATGCTTCTCCTGATGCTAAGGGCTCAGGAATTCTATCGCCAAATTCTATGCAAATGAATTCTGATTGACATGGATATCCTAATGCTACGTAAGTTTCAATTTTTTCTCCTAAAATGAATATTTGTGCGGAGAGGGTTGTTGATGACATTACTTTTATTAGAGGACTCCCTATTATTGGTGGATGACGACATATTGAAGATGGCCCCGGCCCATAAAAGTGATCTCTACTAATTTCAATTAAATCTTCTAAGCTTATTTTCTCCTTCATTTTTAGAATCATTTTCCCTCTCGTATATCTTGCTAGAGTTTGCTGTTGAACTAGTATCCCCATTTTATCTTTAACTTCAGGGTTTGTATGGAATAGATAGTGATTTGCCCTACAGTCCGGTTCACTTATCTCCCATATATATGGTGAAAAGCCAGCTTTTAATTCGACAATAACTGTTTTCTCATAGTCTGCTAAAAATAGATTGGAACATGCATTATATTGAGAGTTTGAAATAAATTTTAATGCTTCATCTACAGAGTCACATTCTTCCAGTATTCTTCTAACAATAGTTGAAATAGACATTCCTTGTGCACGTGTTGGATCAATAATTTGGCATGGAGTTGCAGTATTAAATGCCACTAACCCCTTCTCATTTACTCCTTGATACCAGCAAACACTCCCAGCAGAGGTTATCCCAATAAATGAATTGAATCCATCCAATCTTGAATATGATAGTACTTGAGGGTGAAATCTTCTAAAGCCTAAATCCCTATTTTTTAGTAGCATTACTGATTCATCTGTTGAATAGTTTTTTGGAATTATGAAGGCTGTACATGCATCTCTAAATAGCTGATGAAGCATTAAGGCATAATTTAGGGTTACAATCTCCTCATATGTAACTCCGACACCCTCAGCTATTCCTCTACATTCCTCTAGATATCTTTCTGGAACATATTTCAACTTGTCCTCATCAATTTTTAAGAATGTTTCCTTTTCAATCTCAAAGAATTCTAATATTTTGTTAATTTCTTTTAGTCTATGTTGAATAGCTTTTCTCTCTATTAAACCTCTCTCTTTACCTTGTTTAAAGGGTGATGTCATAAATAGACTTATTTCTTTGATTTATTTAAATCTAATGTGCCTTTATTCATATTGACATTTTGTTATTTAGTTGACATAAAATTTTTATGGTACTTTTACACATATGTACTTATGTCCGAAACAATTAAAGTTGAATTAAGTAGATCTCTAGCTTCCAAATTTAAAAGGAAGGCTATGGAAAAATATGGTTATAAAAAGGGATCTATAAAGAAGGCTCTTGAAGATTTAATCAAAAAGTTTATTTTTTCAACTAAAGTTGATTGGGGTCAATTGAAGGGAAGTTTGAAAGATAGGCGTACCTCAGTCCAATTGCAACATGAAGTTTGGAGGAAAAATATTGATTCTAATTGATACATGTATCTTTCTAGAGTTATTTCTAGGCCAGGATAAAGCTGATGAATGTGAGAGGCTGTTAGATAAGATCTCGAGAGGTGAACTTGAAGCAATTATAACAAGTTATACTATTCATGCTATTGAGTCGATACTGAATAATTCTGACTTAATAATTATTTTCCTAAGAAATGTTGAGAATACACTTTCACTCTATGTTTATGATACAACAATTAATGATGAAATTGCCATAGCTATTTTAATGAAGGAGATTAAACGTGATTTTGATGATACATTACAATATTATGTTGCTAAGAAGTTTAATGTTGAAGCTATTGTAAGTTTTGATAGACATTTTGATGGATTGGACATTCCTAGAATGGAGCCGTCAGATTTCATATAAAGTTAATTCCACTCAATTTTAATGCTTTAATATTGCTTTATAATTATTTTTAATATGAGAATATGATGGAGTCTAGTGACCCATATTTATGGTTAGAAAATTTAAAGGATCCTAAAGTGTTAGATTGGATTTGTAATGAAAATGAAAGGTTAAGGAGTTTTCTCGGCGATATTCCTTCAAGGTTGGAGCCCAGAATATCTAAGTACTATGTGATTCCAACTGTCAATCAATTAGTGTTAACTAATAGAGGATACTTTCTTCTCGTCCGAGAGAAGGATTCCTTTAAAATTAAGCTTCTTAAATTTGATGGTGAATATGTTGAGCTGGTTGATTCTAGGGATTTAGGTGAGGAGATTGTTTTAAAGATGATTTATGCTTCTAGGAATGGGAAGAGACTTGCATACTCGTTTTCTAGGGCTGGAGCTGATGAAGGAGTTCTTCGGATTGTTGATGTGGATTCCCTTGAGGTTTTAGATGAATTAGCTGATTCAATCTTTAACATTGTTTGGTTGAATGAAGATAAATTCTACTATGTTAGGTTTTATCGTAAACATAGGACTCCTGATGGTGTTAAGCCTCCAGCTGAAAGAATATTCTTGAGGGAGGATGACTCTGACATTATGGTTTTTGGTGAAGGTCTTCCTACATCCTACTTTATAGGTTTAGAGCCATCTACTGATTATTCCCATGCTCTTTTGACTGTTAGTTATGGTTGGACAAGGAGTAGTGTTTATGGGGGTTTGCTTGATAAGCCTGATAGCTGGAGTAAAGTTTATGGTGATGGAGATTTCATTTCAAGGCCAATTGATTATGTTGATAACTCTTATCTTATAATGTCCTTTGAAGATAAAGGGTTTGGAAAAATTCTCTCAATTCATAATGGTGAAAAGAAAATAATTATTGACGAGGATGTATTTCCACTTAGAAATGCAGTAGTTTTTAAGGACAAGATTGTGGCAGACTACCTTGTTCATGCAACCTCTACTATCAGAATATTTAATTTTAATGGAGATTTTGTTAATGAGGTTAAATTTGATAAGCCTGGAGCTGTCAGTTTTCTTCAATCTAATGGTAGTCAAGTAGCTTTTCTATACACTTCATTCTTTACGCCTTATCGTTTATATCAGTTGAAGGATTCTGGATTAAGGATAATTGATTCAAAGGATATTTCAGACGACTTCATTGTTAATGAGGCATTGACTACTTCTCGAGATGGAACCAAAATTCACATGTTTATTGTTAAGAAGAAGGATGTTAAGCCTAGAAAAGTTTTAATTTATGGTTATGGTGGATTTAGCATTGCATTGACTCCACGCTTCTTCCCAGATATAATTCCATTCCTAGAAGATGGAGGAACATTTGTAATGACAAATCTTAGGGGTGGAAGTGAATATGGTGAAGAGTGGCATAGAGCTGGAATGAGAGAAAAAAAGCAAAATGTATTTGATGATTTTATTGCTTGTATAGATTACTTTAAGAATCTAGGTTCAAGGGTTGTTGCTATTGGTAGGAGTAATGGTGGATTACTTGTATCTGCAGTTTTAACTCAGAGACCAGACCTACTTGACGGTGCAATAATTGGCTATCCTGTCATAGATATGCTTCGTTTCCATAAACTCTATATTGGACGAGCTTGGGTTCCCGAGTATGGAAATCCAGATGACCCTAGGGATCGTGAATTTCTAATCAAATATTCACCCTATCACAATGTAAGAGAAGCTAAATATCCACCAACCCTAATCTTTACAGGATTGCATGATGATAGAGTTCATCCTGCACATGCCTTTAAGTTTGCATTTAAATTAAAGGATGTAAATGCCCCTGTTTGGGTTAGAATTGAAACTGCTAGTGGACATGCAGGTGCAACGCCGAGAGTTAAGATTAGAGAGTTGGCGGATATAATGGCTTTTGTTTACAAAATTTTAGAACTAAACTACAAAAGTAAATCCTAACCATTTCACAATTAAATTAATATATCCAGTCAGATGTGGAAATTAATTAAATATCGAGTATAATATTTAGTTTGGTGTTGACTATGAATGTTGAGATGGAACTGAGGGAATTTATCGAGAAGACTGTCCCTAAGTGGATGAGTAAGTATAAGATTCCAGGCTTTAGCATTGCTATTGTAAGGGATGGAGAATTGCTTTATGCTGAAGGCTTTGGAGCTAGAAATGTTGAATTAAATTTACCGGCAACACCTAACACCCTTTATGGTGTAGGTTCAATTACAAAGTCCTTTGTGGCACTTGGAATTCTCCAATTAGTGGAGAATGGAAAGCTTAGTCTTGATGATCCTGCAAGCAAATACATCCCTCTAAAAATCGGGCTTCCAGGTAAGCCAATTAGAATACATCACTTATTAACACATTCATCAGGGATTCCTTCACTTGGTACTTCAACAATTGCCTTGCTGAGAGGTATTGGAATTGATGTTGGAATTCCATTTAGTAGTATTGATGACTTCTATAGGCATGTTAATGCTGCTCAAGATGAAATTGTCGATGAACCTGGAAGAAGGTTCTTCTACTTAAATGCAGGCTATAGAATGCTCGGCCATATAATCCAGAATGTTAGTGGAATGCCCTTCCATGAATATATTGAAAAGAACATATTGAAGCCATTAAAAATGGAGAGATCAACTTTTTCTAAAGAGAAGTTTAAGAAGGATCCGGATAGAATAACGCCTTACAGAAGAGATAAGGATGGGAAATTTATAGCTACAGACTTTCCCTATCCAGAAGTTAAAGTTAACCCTGAATTTTCATTTTTAGCTGCAGCTGGAGGATTAATAAGTTCAGTAATGGAGTTAACAAATTATCTTTCAATGAACATAAATAAAGGAAAATTTGACGGCTTAGAGCTTTTAAGCTCAGATTTAGTTGAAGAAATGCAGAAAATACATGTTGAGCGCCCAAGAACCTATTATGGAAAGTATGGATATGGTTATGGCTGGGGTGTAATGGAGGATTTCTTTGGAACAAAGCTTGTCTGCCATGGGGGCTCAATTCTAGTTTCAACTGCCTACCTAGCATTTCTACCAGAGTATAAGATGGGTATTGCAATGGCATCTAATATTGCGGGATTCCCATATGCAGCCTTTGCTCAAGCTGTTTTCGCAGTTTTAATGGGTAAGAATCCTGAAGAAGATGTACCCTTCTTTAGAATACAGAGGAAGATGGACTTGCTTACAGGGATGTATCAAACTTATAGGGGATTGAGTAAAGTTGAAGTTGTCAGTAGGAGTGGAATACTATATCTCATACAGAAAGGTTATATTTCAGAGGTTACTGTCCCATTAATTCCTGAGGATCCATACTTAGAGTCGAATAAATTCTACATATTATCACATGGAGTTAAGCAGCCAGTTGAATTTGTAATTGAGAGTCAAAGTAAAATCGACTTATACATTGAGAGGAATCGATATCATAAAGTTAGGTGATTTAGTGAAGTTCTAATAGGCTATTATTAAACTTTTATTATTTTCTCAACAATTCTTTCAATTGGCTTTATTAGTATCATTGCAATTATAAGTGACAACCCTACTTGTCCAAATAAATCCCTGTAGAATGAGATTACTGCAACTGGATATCCCTTAATGAAAATGTTTACGTAGAAGTAGGTTAAAGCCATGAAGAATCCACCTATCCCACATAATATTGCCTGGACAACAATGTTCCTCTTTTTCCCGAACCCTGCTATTAATCCCTCAACTCCATGAGCCACAACAGTTACAAACCATCTTGGATAACCCACCATTAAGTCTGCGATTGTAGATCCGATTGCAGCGCTTAGAAATCCAACTTTAGCCCCAAAAAGTAGCGATGCAATAAATGTTATGGCGTCTCCAATATGAGTATATCCTCCTGTGGGTGATGGGAAAGCTGAACCAACAACTCCAGTTACAACTGCAGTTATAGCAGAGAAAATAGCTGTTAAAGATATTTCAAGTGGAGTTAAATACCTGATTTCACGTTCCTGTGGAATTTTAAATGAAATTCCACCTGCAACTCCAATTAAAACTGAGCCAATTATTGAAGTGTAAATAAATATCTGCTCTACTGGCAATTTAACTATGAATGGCCTCGAATATCCTCTCCTCAACAATATTATCGCTATTAACAGTAGTAGAATTGATAAGCTAGCCATGGTTGCATATAATGGAATTGAAACCCTTAATTCTGATGATAAACTAATCTTCTCGAATACTGATGTAAAGCCTAGAGCTTGAATTATATATACTAAATTCATGATTGTTGAAACTAAAATTATAATTCCACCTATAATTCCTATAAGAATTACAGTTCCTATCTTTAATTCCACTCCACTAATGTTCGTCGTTGAATTCATTTTAATCACCATTAATAATGATTTTAGGAAATTATATTAACTAATATTCTATTTTTCATATTATTGCTTTAATATAGGAATTTAATTTGATATTAATAGCTGAATGGTGTCCATTTCAAGTATCTTAATTGTACCAATGGTTCAATGAAATCTTTAATTATTACTCCTAAAATATTTATGAAGGCTTCATATTCATCCCTTAATTTTTTGGATTCAATACCCTTCATTCTAATCCATTTGGGTGTATACTTCGCCTTGCCCTTCATCTTCTTAGCCCAATTATAGAATAAGTGGGGTGCCAATGCTATTAGATAGATAATGTTATCTTCAAAGCTTCTTTCTGGTATAGATTGTGATGACTCACTTTCTGCTAGATTTAATATATACTGGAGATGACTTCTCCATAACATTAGTTCTCTTGCACCTTTCTCAGTATAACTTGTGAATTTTCCATATCCAATAATTGCTATAACCATGCCCGAAAGCATCATTCCTAGGAATAATCCGAGGAATTTTCTCGCAATTTTCATTAAGTTTTCATGAAATCCAGGTATACCTGCAAGTGTAATCATTAATGCTCCAAAGAAACTTATGGTTAACCCTGTGATTAGAAATGTTTTTCTTAATTTTGATGGTCCAATGCTAAAGTAGCCCTGTTCCACAAGTTCCTTTTCTACAATTCCTCCAATTCTCTTTACTTTTCTCCAATCTCTAGTGAATAAGTTGTAGGAATTTCCACTATCATAGACTAGGTCTATAAGTTGTTTTTCATATTCTTTTAGTGTCACTTTAACTTTTGAATATATTTTGCCTTCAACTGTTTCAATGAAGTTAAGGTTGAAGCCATCATATTCTAATACTATGTCTTCATCTCTAGCTAAATCAAGTAGTGTAGCTAATATTTGTCCTGGATGAAATCTATTGTTGAATATGTATGATGCTTCTGCTGGCTTAAGTTTTGATGGCGGCCTACTTGTAAATCCTAACCCCTCAATTAACTCTACATTTGGTATTCTACCCTTAAAATAATATAATCCAAGCATGACTAAAGTTGTAAATAATAGTATCATTAATGAAGATTCTATTGGTTGGTCCCTAAATATGAAATATTCCCTGCCCTTCTCAGTGATCTTTGGAAATATGATGGTTACATAGAAGCTATCCTTTGAACTTAGAAAGTTTTTTAGAAAGATGATTTTAGTTAAATTTTTGTCATAATCTATTCTGTATGGCCTTGGACTACAATTTATCATTGATATGTCAAGTATTCCTGGAATAATTATTGTGACATTTATGTTTTTGAATGGAACATTCCAGCCTTCACCAACTACAGGCCAAGTTAACTTATTCTTATCCTCATCTTCAATCTTCAATGCCCTGTAGACTGTATATTTTATTATGAATGTCGCATAGATTTGCTTAGGCTCTCTTTCATGATAGATATATACTTCCTTTAGATTTATGGTTGAATGTTCTTCACATTTTTTGATCCTTGTGTCTGGAGATGATATGTCGTTAAATTTTAAGTCTTCAAATCCCTCAATATAAATAGTTCGGGTGAATATGTTTAATTCTGGATTTAAAAATCTAATTTTAATCTCCTCTCTTACACTTAATGTATTATTTTTATTTACTCTAACTATTACATTGAATTTACTTACATCATACTCTGTTGCCTTGATTATTACTGGCGAATTAGCATATATATTAGCATTAACTTTAGCTTGGAGTATTATCGGGATAAGTAATAATAGTATGAGGATTAATTTGTTTCCTCTATTTTTCATAACTATCTTAGTTATTGTTATAATGGGAATATAAAGGTTGACATGATTACATTGATTTATCATAATTGATTTTTGGAGGTTAATTTATTTAATACTGTGTCCCCACTCGTTTATGTATGCTATTTCACTTAGTGGTAATCTCTTCTTTTCCTCCAACTTTTCATCTGGTAATCCAATTGGTAGAATTGTTAGTAGAATGAATTTATCTGGTATGTTTAATAGTCTATTTATTTCTCTCGTCTTTGATGGTGTGTATGTTAGTGTTGCCAGCCCCTTTTCCTCTAGTGCTAGTAGCATATATCCTACTGCGATCCATACACTTCCAATCCAATATGGTTCATCTGACTTTCCAAAAACTAGTATTAGTGCTGGGGCATTTTCTAGGAATGGTTTATGCCATGTAATTCCCTTCTCCATCAACCATTTCTTCATCCATTCTGGTGCTCTTTCATGAAACTCTTTGTCAGCTTTCTCACATATCTCTCTAATCTTCCTCTTTAACTCGTTTTTTGTTACTACTAGGAATCTCCATGGCTGCCTATTTGCTCCTGATGGTGCTTGTCTGGCAACTTCTAGGACTTCAACTATATCTTCAATTTCAACTGGTGTTCTTTTAAATGCTCTTATGCTTCTCCTTCTTTTCGCTAACTCTAATACCTTTAATTTCATTTAGTTCACCAATAGCATTTTAGGCTTATTCAACTTAAATTATATTAGGTGGAATTATGCGCTTAGATCCATTAAAAGTTCTTGAGGGGTTAGTTGAAATAAGATCTGTTAATAATCCAAGTGAGAATATTAAGCCCAGCATTGAAGCTCCAAAATATATTCGAGAGAAACTTTCAGAAATTGGTGTTAAAAGCGAGATAATAGAAGTTGATGGTTACTATTCAGTTTTTGGAAAAATTGGAGATGGAAGACCAATAATACTTTTTATGGCGCATTTTGACACTGTTCCAGTTGATGTTTCCCAGTGGAGTTATCCTCCATTCAGATTAACTATTGATAATGGTAGGGGTTATGGTAGAGGTTCAGTTGATGATAAAGGTAATGTTGCAGCTATAATGGCTATGCTAAGCAATCTAGCCAAGCTTAGCCTTCATGGAACTGTGATTTTCGCATTTACTGGCGATGAGGAAATTGGAGGTAGAAGAGGTGCTAAGGTGATTAGGGATAGGCTTGTTGAATCTAATTTAAAGCCAGATTACATGGTTAATTGTGATGGTCATGGAATGATGGTTATAATTAGAAGGAGATGTAGCTTTAAAGTTGAAGTCAGGGTTCCAAGTAGAAAAATTAAGGTTAAGGGTAAATTGATTAAGAAGAGGTTTGAGATTAGAACTCCAGTTTATGAGACTAGACATGCAGCCTACTTTATGCCCGGAGTTGATACCCATCCATTTATTGCTGCTTCAGAATATCTCCTATATCATCCAAATGTTAAAGTAGCATCTATCAATGGTGGCTTTATTAAATCAAATGTTATTCCAAGCTGGATTGAAATGGAAGTTGTTGAGGAGGGTGATGGTGAAGAGTTCATAGTTGATGATGGTTTAACCAGTCTAATTAGAACTATAATTCCAATTGTTAGATCTCCAGTTAAGCCTGAGAAGTATAGTGATTATGGGGTCTCAATTACACCCAACATTTATGTAGAAGAAAATGGCTTCCATAAATTGGTTATAGATGTTAGAGCTATGACAGTCAACCTTGAAGATTTAGCTCCAATTAAGAATTCAATACTTGAAAATATTCCTGAAGCCGAAGTTACAATGCGTGGTGGAATAGGCTATCTATATACTGATAAAAATGAAGACATTGTAAGATATTCTCTTGATATTCTCAGGGAACTCAGAGTTAAGTCGAAAACAGTAGAGGGAGCTGGAGCTTCAGACTCAAGATACTTTGCACCCTTAGGTGTCAAGTGTATAGACTTTGGACCATTAGGAGGAAATGTTCACGGTCCCAACGAATATATTATAATAGATTCATTATATACCACTGCTAAATTCTATGAAAAACTAGCACTCAAGTTAATTATATGAAGTTAATTATTTTAAATATTTTTATATTTTTATGAATTTATAAACAGATGTTGGACTTGAAATTTCCTTATAAATTGGTATTTTAATTTATTTTTAATATTTTCTTTCAGAATATATATAACTTTTACGAATTTTAATGGGGATTAATATGATTAACAAGAAGATCCTTAAAAAAGCCTTATATATTGCTATTACAGTTGAACTTCTCACATTCTTCTCATTGACACCAGTAGTGCTTGCTGGACATATATATAACCTTCAAAAAGAATCCGGTGTAGGTTGGTGGTGTCTAGCAGAGAATGACGTATACTATAGCGACATTACTTATGAAATTGACGTTGATGATTCCTCAGTGGAAGCTGAACGCGGTTCTGTTTTCCCAATAATTTCGGGAACTAATAGTGCTTATGTTAGACTTGATACTGATAAAGCAGAAGCTTATATGGATGCTTGGTTTTATAATACGGCAACTTTCATAGGATGGAGTGCAAGAGCATATGCTTGGACTGATCCGCCATATAAGGGCGGATATCATTATACTTATTAGTCAGCTGGGATAGGTAAATAATGATGCCCTCGAAGACGTTATTCAATTTTATTCTTTTTTCTTTTTATCATCTAACATCCTTGCTTTATATTACTATGGAACTTATGAGGTCTTTTATTTTAGATATATTGGTTTTCTCCCCCGAAAGGATTACGTCTTCAAAATTGAATTTATTAATGGCACCAAAATCTTTGTGAATAGGGTAGACTTCAATGTGACAATAATTAAATTTAACTCTTTTTATCGAATATATGTACATGTGGTTATGGATTCTATGATTAAACAAGTTGACGATAATGCATCCTACTTTAATGGGAGAATTCTAATTGAAAGTATTCCAACAATATTCTTTATTGACTCTTCAATCTTCCGTGGAAAAAAGATTGTTTATATAACTTCATGTTTAAATTGAAAGATATTTGGTGAAGTCATCAAAATTGGAAAATTTCCTACAGCAATAAGTAATTACCGTATAGAAGCAATTTCAATTTTAGCTCACCATATTAAAGATGGCAATAAAGTAATGCCCATGAACTTAGCTTATGATTTAGAAAACGTTTTTCTTGTTCATTTTAGTGGAGTTATAAGCGATCCATTACTGTTAAAAGTTGGAATAAAGCACATTTGGGGAGGTGAATGGAGACTCAAAGAGTATTCAAAAAATCTTAATTTTAAATTAGTTCCTTCAAATACTTATTCTTTAAATCTCTCTCTACAACAAATATTAACATTTTTTATATTAGTTTTTATTATTGTATTCGTAGCTTCATATATCATCTTGTTAAAAAGGGGGAAATAGCTAAATGAATCATCTTATCGAGGTTAAAAATTTAACTAAGACTTTTAATTCTACTTTGGCCCTTAATGGCCTTTCTTTTAAGGTTCCCAGAGGCATTGTCGGTTTTATTGGTCCGAATGGTGCTGGTAAAACTACCACTATCAAAATTCTGCTTGGTTTAATTAAGGCTGATTCAGGCTGTGCAAAGATTTTTGGTTTTGACTGTTGGAAAGAATCAATTAAAATTAGAAAGCAAATAGGTTTTTTGCATGAAAGAATCGCCTTTTATGATTTTATGAACGGTTTTGATTACTTGACTTTAATCGCTAAAATAAAACGTATTCCAAACCCGCGAAAAGACGTCATCAAAATATTGAATCTCGTGGAGCTTGATGAAAGAGCTTGGTATAGGGAAATTAAAGGGTATTCTGCAGGTATGAAGCAGAGATTAGGATTAGCACAAGCATTAATAGGTTTCCCGGAACTTGTGATACTGGATGAACCAACTTCAAATTTAGATCCGCTGGGTAGAATGAAATTTCTAGAGATTATAAGGTCATTACATAGAGATGAGGGAATAAACTTTTTCATTTCAAGTCATATTTTACCAGAGCTTCAAAAAATTTGTAACTATGTTATACTGATAGATAAAGGAAGAGTAATTAAAGATGGATTTTTAAGCGAATTAATTAAGGATTTAAAATTCTTTCTATTTAAAATTAAGGCAGATCCTTTAAAACCATTAGCTTTAGCATTAAAAAGACTAAGTTCCGTAGAGAAAATTATATCTCAAGATGATCATTTAATAGTTATTGTATCAAATCGATCTAACTTTATAAGAGATCTGACATTATTGGCAGTTGAATTAAATGTATCACTTAAAGATGTGATTCTCCTAGAATCAGAATTGGAATTATTATTTAGGGAGAGCGTGAAGTATGAAATTTCTTGAAGCCGAAATTATTAAAGCAGAATTCAAAAGTGTTTGGTCATCTTTAATTCTCGAAATTTCACTTGCTATTCTCCTTTTATATTGCTTGATATCCGACTCATATCTGGTTGGAATACTACCACATGAAGATGTAAATATGGCTATTCAGGCAGTATTATTAGCTAAAACTACCAGTACTTTTCATGCTGCTTTAAGTTTTGCAATTATCGTATGTTCAGCTGTTTCGGCGTTATCCTTCGCTAGAGATTATGAAAAGGAGATGCTTCAAACATTGTTTTCGCTCCCTTTGTCAAGAACTTTGATTTTTCTGTCAAAGTCTGTGGTAATAATACTGGTATCCTCGATGATTGTCTCTATCTCGGTAGGTGTAGCTTTGATACTTAATCTTTATTTTGTACCATTTCATCTGGCTAAACCAATTTTAATAGTTTTTATTTTATCGTTTATATCATTAGTTTTTTATTTTAGTTTGGCAACTTTAGTTGCACTGTTAATCAAAAAGACAATAGCTTCTACAATTATTGCAATTATTTTTTCGTATGTTTCACAGGTATTGACACCGGTTTTTTCTGAAATCAACTATTACATGCCCAATAAGTTGCCAATTTTCATTTTTAATAAGCTTTTTGAAATTAAAGGCATTGGCGCCAGCATACTCCCTGGTTATGGTTTACCACATTTTCTCCTTGCTAATGCACCACCAATAGAACTTATGATAGGTCTTTTGTTGACATATTCATTTGGCATGATGGTTATTGCATTTATTTACTTTGTAAAGATCATGGAGTTGACAAAATGATGAGACAATTAAGCAAAAATTTGGCAGTTGTTGGGTTAACTATACTTCTAACTTCATTTTTAAATGTAAGCATGGGACCTTCACCCATGAGGTATTCTCTCAGCTTTCCTACATCAACATATTTAATTATAGCTTTTCCAACCAATGTCAAGTTTACCATCGGTGAATCTGATAATATAGATATAACTGTGCAAATTTTAAGTGATGCAAAGGGAATTATAACCCATGTAAATGGTTCAACGCCATTATATTTTTATGTTGATCTACCAAAAAGAGGCATTTACACGATTAAAATAACAGCCTCAAATAATATAACTTCAAGTATACCATTAACACTTGAAATTGAAAGAGTTGTAGAATATGACAAGATCTTTGCTGGGCTTATATTTCTATTCTTATCTTTAATGCTAATGCTTTTTTCACGCTTTCTTCAACTGGAGCGTATAAAATACAAATCCCTACCTGTGTAAGACAGGATTAAAGGTAAATCTCTTTATGCCATGTATAGATGTGATAGTTCAAATCAAAGTAAATTTTCATTTTTTATCTTTGGTAGAATCTCTCCTGCAAATATTTCCATTTCTTCTATGGTTAGTCTTGGAATTGTGAATAGATCAACACCCTTTTCATGATATTTCTTGATAGTTTTAATTATATTCTCAGCACCTACATAGTTTAATGCAACTTTTGTTGCTTCTTCTATTGGAATCCCCTTTCTCTTAGCAATTCTCTCTGAATACTTCATAATTTTCTCCTTTGAATCATCTAGCACTATACTCATTCCTGTAGCTAGGATTATCTCATTGAAGTTTCTTTTAACACTTCTACAATGCTTCTTAATTACATTTATTTTATGTTCTAGTTCTTGTATTAATGGGAAGCCCGCTATATGAATTATATCTGCATGCTTAGCAGCTATCTTAAGTGTTCTCTTCTCTCCACTCCCTCCAATCATTATGGGAATGTAACCTCTAACTGGCCTTGGAAAATTTAAAGTATTATCTGCACTATAAACCTTCCCTTTGTAAGTAGTATATTCATTTTCAAACATACTTCTACATATTATTACCGCGTCTTCTAATCCATCTAATCTCTCCTTAACTGATGGAAATCTACCTAAAAAGCCTAGAAACTCTTCCCGATGCCATCCAGCTCCAATACCAAAGATTAATCTTCCATTTGAAATAATATCTACTGTCGTTGCCATTTTAGCTAATACTGTTGGGTGATGATAATGTGCACATGAGACTAATGGTGCGAGTAGAATCTTGTTGGTGACTGCAGCTAATCCAGCTAATGTAGTCCAGCATTCTAGAGGATGATTTTCTTTTCCTTTTGGGTTAGCCATGTTCATGAAGTGATCTGTTATTGTAAATAAGTCAAATTTAAGCTTCTCAGCAGTTAAACATAAAGTTTTCATTTCTTCAAAATCTTTGCCTTCAGGTGGAATATGAATTGCAATGTTAACTTCACCTTTCCGTAAACTCATGTAATCACCAATAAAACTTGGCTTGATGTGCTAATAATTATATCGGGTTGGATCCCAGTAAAACTTAAATTTAAAATTCACAATTTTTAATTGGTAATTAAGATGTCAACAACTATAACTATAAAGCGTGAGACAAAAAGGCTGTTAAATCGTCTTAGAGGCAAGATGTCTTGGGATGATTTTCTAAGGAAAATAGCCCTAGAAGCATATAAACGACGTGCCAATGAAGCAGTAACCAAGCTACGTAAATCGAAGGATAAACGAGACTTCGACTTTGAAGAAGTAAAGTTGAGGTTGAGCTTAAATGAAAATACTTCTAGACACTGATGTATTAATTGACATTGAAAAAGGTTTAAGTGACCTTCCGGAGGGTGACTTGTACATTTCAATTATATCATTATATGAATTTATCCGGGGGAGACGTGATTATATTGAAGTTAAACATATACTGGAAGATTTATTCACTATTCTTCCTATTGACAATAATGTTTTAGTAAAGGCAACAGAAGTTTGGCGGGAACTCAAAAAGCAAGGGGTCTTAATAGATGATAGAGATTTACTCATAGGTGCAACAGCGATTTCGAATAAGATTCCATTGTTAACGAAAAATATTGAGCATTTTAAGAGGCTCTTAGACTTCGGCCTAAACATTTATGAAATTAGATAATTTTATTTTGTCTCATCTTTCGAGTATGAATGTTTTTTCATGTATTTTCCTTGTTGGTATTCTCTCTATTAGCATAAGGTCTCTAATGTCTTTACTTATTCCAATGACATCTAATTGTTCAGTTAGCTTTATTGCTTCCTCAAGTTTCGTTAATCTTTCAGCATAGATGGTGAATAGTTTATCCCCTTTCCTCACAAAGTCGCCAAGTTTTACATTTAATAGTATTCCTGCTCCTTTATCTTTAGGTGCTCCTACTACTCTCGCTATATGTGCTATATCTCTATTATTTATCCAAACTATTCTTCCTTTTTTTGCAGCTGTTATTACTGCTTTTTCACTTCCAATAGGTATGTCTTCTATTTTTATTGTTGGATTTCCTCCTTGAGCTTCAATTATTTCTCTAAGTTTTCTCTCAGCTAAGCCCTTTTTTAGTATTTCTCTCGCCTTTCTTTTTCCATATTTCTCTTCTACCATTTCAAATAGTATTCCCGCAAGGTTTACTGCCTTTTCTTCTAAGTCTTCTGAACCTTTTCCCATTAATGTTAGTAGTGCTTCTCTAGCTTCTAATGCTGGTCCGATAGCATAGCCTAATGGTTGTTCTCCAAAGGTTATTGCACATTGAATGTTCATATTGAGTCTTTTTCCCAATTCGATGAATTCTTTAGCTAGTTCATGGGCTTCGCCGATAGTTTTTATTTTTGCTCCTCTACCTGTTGGGATATCTATTACCACATAGTCTGCTCCCATGGCCTTCTTTTTACTTATAATTGATGGTAGGAGTAGGGGGTCTATTGCCAGTGGATACTCCACTTGGATGAAAATGTCGTCTGCTGGTGCTAAGTCTAATGCTCCTCCCCAAACTATACATGCATTAACCTTATTGACTACTTTTTCTATTTCATCCAGGGATAAGTCTACTGGGCATAATACTTCCATCCTATCAGCTGTACCTGCTGGTGATGTTATGGCTCTAGATGATGTTTTAGGTATAGTATAGCCTGCAGCTGCTACTATTGGAACTAATACAATGGTAGTCTTATCCCCTGGTATTCCACCTATACTATGCTTATCTAATATTGGCCTTTTTCTAATGCTTAATGTTTTACCTGTTTCGACCATGGCTTTGGTTAATGCTTCTTTTTCATTCATGCTCAAACCATGTATGTATAGGGCTGTAATGAAGGCTGAAAGTTCAATGTCGCTTATACGTCTCTCAACAACATCTCTAATTATTGTTTTAATTTCATGCTCAAGTAATCTTTTACCATGAATTTTGGCGTGTATATATCTTGTTGATAATGGTCTAGGTGCAGCTTTTACATCTACTTCTTCTCCATCTTTAACTTCTAATTGCTGACATACCTCTTGATATAATCCAATATAACCCTCTGGAAAGACTGTGGATATATTAGTGATTGCAACTAAACTTTTATGTCTAAATTTTATTTCAACCCTATCTACTGCATGGATTCCCAAGGATTTTGCATCCTCATTATTTAATACGACTATTAGTCTTCCTCCAGCTTCAATATGTAATAGTTTAACTTTAAACTTCATAGTTAATCCTTCTAACATTCTTTAGCTAGGTATGCTAAGTATTATTTTAATTTTAAGTCATAACTTTTTCGGAATAATCCATTAATACTACTTATATAATCTTGTTATTGAGGTTAGATATTTTGAGATATTTAGATTTTGTGGACCTAAATTATACTCCCAATAAGGATGAATTAATCTGTACCTATTATGTCGAGACAGATGAATTACCCATTACTGAAATTGCAGGCGGAATTGCCGCTGAAAGTTCAATTGGTACATGGACTGAAATTTCCACCTTAAAATCATATGTTAAAGACTTAGCTGCAAAGGTTTTCAAAATAAATGGCAACATTATTCATATTGCTTACCCAGTAAATTTATTTGAAGAAGGCAACATGCCAAATATACTAAGTAGTATTGCGGGGAATATATTTGGATTAAAGGGAATTAAAAATTTAAAATTACTTGACTTTAAGTTTCCCTCTAAAATTATTAGAAGCTTCCTGGGACCTAAATTTGGAATACATGGAGTACGTGAAATATTGAAAGTTAAAGACCGACCACTTATAGGTACGATAATCAAACCAAAAATAGGTTTAAAGACCCATGATCACGCCGAAGTTGCTTATAAAGCATGGCTTGGAGGATGTGACATAGTAAAGGATGATGAAAATCTAAGTAGTCAAAGCTTTAATAGGTTTGAGAATCGTGTTATTGAAACTTTGAAGGCAAAAGATAAAGCTGAAAATGAGACCGGTGAAAGAAAGGTATACCTGGCCAATGTAACAGCTGAAACGATGGAGATGCTTAAGAGAGCTAAATTTGTTAAGGAGCATGGCGGCGAAGCCATAATGATTGATATCCTAACATGTGGTTTTGCTGCACTTCAAACTCTAAGGGAAACTGATTTAGATTTAATAATTCATGCACATAGAGCTGGACATGCCGCCTTTACTAGAAATCCAAAGCATGGCATTTCAATGAAAGTTATTGCTAAAATTTCTAGAATAATTGGTGTAGACCAACTTCACGTAGGAACTATTGTAGGTAAAATGTATGAATCAAGAGAAGATGTATTAGAAAATATAAAAGCCCTAAAGGAGAATCTTCATGGCTTAAAACCTGTTTTTCCAGTAGCCTCAGGAGGTTTGCATCCAGTCCTAGTTCCCGAGATAATGAAATACTTTGGAAATGATGTTATTATTCAAGCTGGCGGTGGAATCCATGGACATGTTTTAGGTACAATTGCTGGAGCCAAGGCCATGAGACAAGCAGTAGATGCAGTTTTAAAAGGCGTTCCACTCATTGAATATGCTAAGGCTCACAAGGAATTAAGATTGGCAATTGAAGAATGGGCTAAATAGAATTCGGAGCTCGATATTCCTCAAAAACCCATGGATATCTCCTTTTCACTACCTCGATAATTGAGTGGGGAGAGATTATTCCTTCTTCACATATAATTCCATGTATGAAATCTCTTCTAGTTACATCGAAGGCTGGATTTCTAATAATCAATCCTTCTGGAGGATTATCCCATACTTCATTGGGATCTCTTTCTTCAATTTTCTCATAGTCACCATACATTGTTAAGGGTGAAAACTTTAAAAGCTCAGTAACTACGTAGAAGGGTGTCCTAGCTTCAGCTGCCGCTAATGCAATCATACTAGTACCAATTTTATTTATGACATTTCCTTCAGATGTAATTGCATCAGCACCAACCATTACAAAGTCAACGTCATTCATAAAAAATCTTACAGCTGAATCAACAATTAATGTAGTCTTAATTCCAGCCTCCAATAATTCTCTCACAGTTATCCTCCCTTGAAATCTAGGTCTAGTCTCCGTGCAAATAACTTCAAATCTCTTTCCCTCTCTTTTAGCCTTCCTCAACATATACGTTACAGTTGAGGAGTGACAGTGAGTGAGAATTATAGAGCCATCTTTAATTCTCCTAGAACCAATTTCAGCAATAGTCTCCTTAGATTTACTTAACATTTCTAGGAATTGCTTTGACGATAAGGATATGATTTTAACTAATTCCTCTACCTTGTCCTTCTCACTTGATTCAACTCTGTGTATTATCCATCTGATGGCATTTCTCATAAATGGCTCGGTCTCCCTCGAAGCGAACAAGATATCTTTAGCCCTCAATAGTTCTTCTATAAAGTTTCCTTTAGTCTTAGCTTTAGTCTTCCTAGCCCATTCATTCAAAACCTTTATTGCTGCTATGGCAATATTTCTTGCTCCCCTAATTTCCAGCCTCTTTATTTTATTTGAAAACTCAATTATTTTTTCCAATTTATCACAGCCTAATCCATTCTATTGTTAACTATCTATTTAAATTAAATATGTTAAAGCAAACTTTAATTAATAACCTAGTGAAAATCGTTTAATGGAGGTTGAATTACATGTTGTCTAAAAATCCATTAGAATTAGCTGTCAATAGAAAGTTTACTAAGGAAGAATTAGTTGAAGCATTGAGATTTGCCATTATAGCTGAACTTGATGCAATAAACCTATATCGGCAATTCGCTAGATCGATAAATGATGAAAAATACAGAAAGGTTTTTGAAGAGATAGCTAAAGAAGAAAAAACACATGTAGGTGAATTTCTCGCATTACTTAAAAAATTAGATCAAGAACAAGTTGCTGAATTAGAAGCTGGAGAAGAAGAAGTTAAAGAATTAATTGAAGAATAATTTCAATTTACTATTAAGCTTATAATCTACAAGTTTCTTTTACTTATTTTGGAGGCTTATAGTTGGGTAAGTTAAGTAAAGCTGTATTTGAAAGAAGTATTCTGCCCAGTCGATGTATTATTTATGCTGGCTCCTACTTTCCTCAGCGTAAGGAGTGGATTCGGAGATATTTTGATTCTTGGAGTAGAATTAGAGGTTATTGGATTAAATATGTATATGCAACTAATAGAGGGAAAGAATATTTGTTAACCTTTAATGTTTATGGAGCTTCTATGATCATGGAATTATTATACTTGCTTAAGGATGGAAACGTAGAGAAAATATTTTTTATTGGATCAGTAGGTGGAAAGTATCTTCCAATTGGATCGATAATTTTGCCAGTTGAGATAATAGAGCAAGCTGGACCAGTTTTAATTGAAGATAAATCTAAGAGGATAATTAAACCTAGAAGAGTTACTTTATCTAAGCTAAAAAACGTTTTAGATGAGGTGGGGATGAATTATGTTGAAGGTAAGGTGTTGTCTGTTCCATGCGTTCTCCACAATATTGATCATATTCACATACTCTTCGAGAAAGATGACAGTATTCTTGCTGTAGAATTAGAGCTATCAACTTTCCATTATTATTCAGATAAATTAGATTTTGAAAGTTATGCTCTTCTCTATATAAGTGACAATAGAGAACATGACATTATCAGTAAAGCTAAAACTGTTAGAGAAGCTAGAAGAAAAGCCTTGAAATTAATTACTAAAATAGCATTACGAGTAATTTAATGGAATTTTCCTCTCAATTATTGCTCTAGCTTTATTGATAATGTCTACTGCTTCTTTTCTCGTAATTGAAATTATTTCTTGAATTTCTGTTGGTGAATGTTGGATTAATTCTTTTAGTGTAATTATATTATTAGCAGTCATTTCATCCATAATCTTTCCACTCAACCCTTTAAGATACGTTACTGGATATAGCTTCTTATCTTCAATTATTCTCTCAATACCTCTTTCTACAGGTGTTTTCCAGCCGAGATAATCAATACCCTTACAATCCGCATATTTGATTGCATGATGTGAAAATTTTGTGTTTGAAACTATTATGGCACCATTTATGTTCATGTCATGTAATCTTAACTTATATCCTTCTTTAGCATCGTCATAGACAGCCCACAAAATTCTAACCGCATCTAACCCTGTCAGAGCATGATGATTATAATGGTGTTTAACTTCAACAATATATATCTTGTCATTTTTGAATGCTATTGCATCTATTTCATGGTCAACACATTTCCCTCTTATTATTTGCCCTGGCATTACTTTGAATCCTATTTCGGATAATATTATCCTTACATATCGTTCGAAATCTGGTTTTGGTTTTAATAAGCTTAATGACTTCCTTAAGTCCATTTGAAACTTGAATATTGGATCATGCTTTCCTAGTTCTCTATAAATTCTTTCTAGGATCTCCTTTGTAGTTATTCCATCATAGGCCTCCTTCTCTATTATACTGGCAATCTTTTTAGCTAAATTTAGGTTTACACCTAGTTTAATGCATGTTCGCATTATCTTTCTCTTATCAAATGGCTGTTTGGATCCATCTGCCTTGACTACATATAATTCCATTTTCTTCAACATTATATCATTATTATTTATTAATTAAATTATTTTGTGATAAACTGTAACTTTGATAATTGCCTTCATATAATCTTTAAATTTTTCTTGGCAATCTGAAAAATTCATCACCAACCATTTCTCTCATAAAAATTTCTCTTGATCCAATCCAAGACATAATAATTTCAAATACTTGTTCTTCCTCCTCTATCTTCACTATACTATTCGACCCACATCTTGGACAAATTAATGACAGAAAAATACCATCTTGTCTCAATATAATCTCTAACAGAAAATTCTCAACTTCTTTACTTAGACCACAAATTCCACATCTAAAGAGCATTTAATAAAACTCCTCCAATACTACTCTCACCATCCACTATAAATACCTAATTTTAATTTTTATGTTAAGAAAAATGTACAATCTAATAATTATGTTGATTATTTATTAATTTTATACAAATCCTTTTAGAATAAATTAAAATATTTGTCTACTTAAATAAATATTGAGATGACCTCAACTCAAGAAAATTATAGTCTTGAATTCTGGGGTAAAGAATATGTACTTGAATTAACACCTAATGAGCTAAAAATATTTACTGTAGAAGAAGCATTTAACCCTATTACAAAATTCATTCAAACAAGTCTAACATTTAAGTCTTTTAGAAGTATTAGAGAATTAAGAGTGCCAGAAAAGGTTATTCCAATCAGAAATATAAAGCGTGTTGAAAGAATTGATAAGAATTTTATAGAAGTATATTGGACTGAAAAACTAAATGACGTGATCTACACTACTAAGAAAAAGAAATTTGAATTGTTTGAAAGTGATGCTGATCGTCTGTATAATGCATTCTCAGACTTATGGAAAGGAGAAAAATTTAGTGATATCTATGCAAAATATCACTTAAAAATTTCTTATGGAGAAATAATTGAGGACCCAGAGAATATAGTTATAATTAGACGAGATGAAGGAAAAATATCCTTCATAGACCCGAAAACCTATGAAATAATGTATAAGAATAAAGGCTACAAAGCTGAAATTATAGGGAGCCGAATATTCATTCATGACCCCTATCTCTACAAGTTGATTGATAGCGTAGTAGTAAAAGTAGATGAAATATATGACATAAAATTAGAGAGAAAAAATCTAAAAAGTAAAGTTGAATTAAAAATAATTTTAACTAATGGTTCAACTTATACCTTTAAATTTAAAGAGCATTCTAATGCAAGAAAAGTATATCAGGAAATTAAAGGCTTAATACAACTTCTTGGGCCAAGAAAGTTGAAAATAAAATCTAAATCTAAAGCTATTATCTCGGCAGGCTTAGCCTTTACCTTAACCTTCTATGTAACTTATTTTGTTTTTAAGTGGCTTCAATCCGCCTTGCCTCTATCAACTCTTGTAGCTATAGCTGTCTTCATATTTTACTGGAATTTTCTAAGCCAATACCTTTAGAGTAAAGCTTATCTAAAAATATCCTATAAATTTCAAAGTAAATTTCAGGGTCAACTTCACATGCAATTGCTGAATCCATGTTTACAATAAATATTGTATGTAATCTAGCATTTCGAATTTCTTCAATAGTTACTGGTGGATTTTTATAGTAATAGTCACATAATCGTTTTATCTTAGCAAGTTCTTCTTCAACTCTAAATCTCGGTGGAATTAGGTAGATTCTAGGAATTTGTGGTAGATAAAATAGTGGAAAGGCTAGAGAAAACTTTTCAGCGTAACTGCTGTATCTAGCAATTTTACTTGCAATTCTAGCTCTAATGTAAGTTGTCGGATCCAGGGCATGCTGGGGAGGAACAAATCCAGTTTCAACTTCAACTATAATTACTCCATCACCCTTTACTCCATAAATATCACAAGTCAAGCCATTTTCTAATCTACGCTCAACATCAACATTATATCCCTTCAATAACAATTGTTTAGCTACAACAAGCTCCATAACTGAGTGATTAATTTTCACTAGACCATTTCTGTACAATTTAATTAATTTGTTCTTAAGAAGACTTATTGAACTAATAATATTTTCAAATTCGTTTTCACAGATTTTTTCATAAATAAAATTAATATCTCTAATAAATCTATTTACGGCCTTCATATATTCACCAACGGTAATTCAATTCTAAGGTTAACTCTTAAATATTACAATATTATGTTTAATCATAATTTAATCTTTTAAAATATTATCCAATAATTCTAAGGAGAAACATTTAAATAAAACTTCTGTTAATATATTAGATACCCGGGCTAAGGGTATGCTTAGACTAGCAATAGTGTCATATGAGAGTAGCCTAATACCTAATGGCCGGTCGCGAGGCTGGCTGTGAAGGTATGGGTTAAGTCTCATAGACGCTAATGCTGGTCTAGGCTTAGATTAGCTCGGGCATCTCATAACATTATTTCAAATTAACTAATCTATTCTTCACCTTCCTTCATTTTCTTTATAATTTTCAATAGATATCCACATTTGCGCTTTCTTTTCCGTTTATATCTTATACTCTCAAATCCATTATGACT
>NZ_JBTVBB010000032.1:0-6201 GCF_058356305.1 Candidatus Culexmicrobium sp. | reverse complement strand
GTTGACGATGTGGCCGAAATTCTTTGTAAGAGTATAAGAGTGCAGTTTATAGATTGATTTAATATTGTAAGAGGAAGGCAGGTAAAGCATGTCTTAAGAGGGGGGCTTTGAGAGGTGGATGTAAATATCTGGTGATAACCTACAAGTGAAATGTTATTATTGCTTGTTTCGCCAAATGGTAACTAGCATATATGTAGGAATGATAGTGGATAGAATGTATAGGGGGTAACTCATTTTTGTATGCCTTTTATGGTATTTTTATCTACATAGGTTTGGTTTTGTGGAGTTTGATGGTCTTCAAGTATTTTTCTTGTGATTGAAAGTATTTTACCTGATGTCGATCATCCTCACATTTGATCTATAATTTTATCACTTTCAGGATGAATGATTTGAGAAATTATTGGTTTGGATCGCATAGGGATAAAAACACATACTTTGTGAAACTTCAACAATTGTGATGATAGCGTTTATGTTAGTTTGAATAAGTGTAAAATTAGAGGATTTTATTAAAATATTTACAATTATTAAATTATATTTAGAGAAATATGGGGGTAAATCTTGTCAGAGAGATTTATTGTTTGGAAGATTTTGTGGTCTTCTAATGGTTATCGTGGTTTTGACAATAAAGTCTATAGAGACTACTATTTAAGAGGTAGGGCCAATAAGTTGGGTTATAAGTATGTTGAAGA
The DNA here is from genome assembly GCF_058356305.1 of Candidatus Culexmicrobium sp. Lineage (NCBI taxonomy): Archaea > Thermoproteati > Candidatus Culexarchaeota > Candidatus Culexarchaeia > Candidatus Culexarchaeles > Candidatus Culexmicrobiaceae > Candidatus Culexmicrobium > Candidatus Culexmicrobium sp. Next base: position 5,512 of record NZ_JBTVBB010000032.1, on the reverse strand, counting down.
ATATGGAGTCGGTCATGAATGGTGGAATTTTTATGAAGAATTTAGTGATAAATATTATTTTGGTTATGGTCCCCCTCTTCCTAAATCTTCACCTGGGAAATTTAAAAAAGGAGGATTAGTATTCTTTGTTTCTAGAAGTTTAGAAGGAAAATGGTACTTGGTAGGTATTTATGGTGACTGTAGTATTAATAAAGAGGGTTTCAAACTGAAAAGAACATTGTGGGACACTATAGACGAGAAATTTAGAAAAATGATTGAAAAGAAAACCGCAGAAGAGTTAAAGACAAATGTATTGCATATCAGGGCACTTAAAGAATATTCAACTGTTTTGGCAAGGCCCATCGAAGTTGATTTACAGAAAGAATTAAATGTTAAAGCTTGGAAACAAGCACAATTTAAATACATTAATGAAGATCTGGCAGAAAAAATTCTAAGAAAATTAATATCAGAGATTAAGAAGCTCAGCTCTAAAGATGAAAGATGGTGTAGTAAGGATGAATGCCTTAAAAAGCTGGAAAAAATATACAATAAGTACAATAAGTATTTTAGAAAAAACACAGAGTTAAAGAAAATTCTAAGATATATGAGAGAGCATTATTTAAAAGAATGGGAAAAAATTTGGGAGAAATCAAAGAGACCTATTGAAGAACTTAGAAGAGAGCTGCTACAAGAAGCTGAAGTGGATAAACACAGGATTTTTGAGCTGATTAGAAGTACTCATAAAGAGTTGAGGAGAATTCTTGAATTTATCTTTGGTGTTGATGATAGATTTGCCGATGAATTGTTAAAAGATGAAAAATTTAGGGAAAAATTAAAGGAGATAGCTAAGGCTGAAGATTATGATGAAATTGCAAGTAAAATGAAGGAACCTATTGACATGTTTAAGGGAATGAAGGTTACATCAATGAGTACATTTGCATCTATAGTGAAAAAAGACATGTTTATGCCAGTTCTAGAGAAAGTTTTAGGGAAAAACTTGAGAGAGCTACTTGGTATTAAAAGATTTTGGGGAGATGAAAGCGATCTTAATCAATACTTAGAATTTATGAAGAAAACGAGAGAAGTGGCAAATGCTTTGGGAATAAGTAACATGCTTGAAGTTGCTTACTATCTAAGTAAATACCCAGGTACTATTGTGAATATCACTATTTATGATTACTTTAGAGCAAGGGGTTATTGTTTTGTGGAGGAGTATGTTTCAGCTTTTTATGTTGCTTTAAAGACCAAGGGTTTCGTGATATTGGCTGGACTGACTGGTACTGGAAAAACTAAGATGCCTCAAATGTTTTTTGATCTAATTCTTGATGGAGATAAAAGAGTTTATCAAAAATTGTTTTTGCCTGTAAGGCCTGATTGGCGTGATAGTAAACCTTTAATAGGGTATTTTAATCCAATTAGTGAAAACTATGTTTCTACACCTCTTCTTGGTTTAATTTTACGTGCATGCTCAAATTATCAATCAGATAAACGCGAACCTTTCTTCGTTCTTCTTGATGAAATGAATTTAGCTAGAGTTGAATATTATTTTGCTGATTTCTTGAGCGTGTTGGAGTCGGGTAGGAATGAGGAGGGTTTCACTCAGGAGTCTATTTTGCTTCATGAATTAAGCGAATGTAAAACGGAAAGTGGAGAAAATATTCCTTCAAGAATTAATTTGCCTCCCAATCTCTATTTTATAGGAACCGTCAACTTAGATGAGACAACATATAATTTTAGTCCAAAGGTTCTAGATAGGTCATTTGTAATAGAGTTTTGGGATGTCAACTTAGAAGATTATCCACCTAAAATTGAAATTAAAATTAATGATGAGTCGATACGATATTTGAAGAATAAAATTCTAGAAGACTTATCTAGAAACGGTAGATTCTTATATTATTCTAAGGAGGAAATAGGTAGAGCTATTAAATCTCTGGGTGAATATTTTGAAGATATAAAAATCTTAAATAACCTCTTAAAAGAATATGATTTTCATTTTGGCTATAGAGTAGTAGATGAAATTGCTCTATTCTACTATAATGCTAAGGAATCATTGGATAAGGGAATAATTAGATTTGAGAATGATAGTCAAATAATTGACTGTGCAGTTTTAATGAAAGTTTTACCTAAGATTCATGGTAATAGGGGTAGGGTGGAGGCGCCTCTTCTAAGAGTACTTTGCTGGGCGTTGAAACCAAAACAATGGCGACAATTATCTAATGAATTTAGGGAAGGAGGATCATTAAAAAGGGAGTTTCTGGAGAATATTAGATTAGGTCCAGAGGAATTCCTATCAAAAATTAGTAAGAATACTAGTATTAAATATCCAAGGACGGCAAAAAAGGTTGTGAGAATGCTTTATCAGTTATACACTGTTGGATTTACAAGTTTCCTATAGTTATTTGGGGATGAATGCTAGATATCCGATTCCCTCTTCAAAACTACAAATCATCTCAAAGATTTTTTCAAAATCTGCTATTCTACTTCCATTCTCTCTTAAGAAGAAGAGGCTTTTATTTCCAGGGTAAAGTATTATTGAGGCTTTTGCCTTTAATGCGTCTCTATAAGCATGCATTTTAAGTATATCGCTAATAGTTGCTATCCTCATTATTTCAACATCATCAAAAGCATTTTTCTCCACAGCATTTAAAGAAGAATGTTCGATATTATCTTGAACTTTTTCGTCAAATCTAAATTTAGCGTCAAATAAGACTAAGATTCTTCCATTTTTCATTAAGGAAAAGTCTGGTCTGAGAGGTATGGAGTAGCTTCCTTTCTCTCCACTGTAAAATAACTTATTATATATTAACTGATAATCACCAATGATAGATTTAGTTTTGTTGAAAGCAAGGCCGCCTTCCAAGGTGGTTTCAATAATAATTTTAGGTTCAACCCTAAAGAAATTACTTAACTGTTTAGTAAGCTCAAAGAAACACCAAAATTCATATAGTTCTGCAATATTTCGCTTATCAATTTTTTCCTTTATATATGTGAATATTGGTGCCTTGGATAAGAGCAGTTGATTGTATACTTGGAACATTTCTTTATATCCTTCCTTTTTCAATAAAACTTGAGATGTCAGTGGAATTGGAGCACGTGAATCATCAACTTCTTGAAAACATTCATTTAGTAAGGCGAAAATCAATGTATTTTTAAGATTTATCCATTTACTATCTATTTTTGGATCAACTTCTCTCTTCTTTTCCAGAATTTTACCTGTCTCTTCTATTTGTTTCATAGAGAACAATATTTGTTTTATGAAATACTTGATAAATCGATTTTCAGGATTATCGTATGTTTCAATATTCATTGTTTGTAGTATTTTTCGTGGGATTAGACCTCTTAGTTTGCGGTTTATTGAGGGTTTATTAAGTTTCGCCTTCATTAGAAGAGATGGATCTGTAAAGATGGATATACATGCCTCTGGAGTAACTTCTACAACTTCATTAAAATCAACATATGCTTGAGTGGTTACTAGCTCTTTATGAGGATTCATTAGTATTGCCTGTATACCTTCTATTATTTTATCGGCATTGTTCATGAGTTGATGAAAATAGATTAGTTGATTGGGAGGTAGAGGGATATCTTCGACATGTATATATGTTGGGGAAATGACTTCAAAGATTAGAGATAGCTGATATGTAATCAAATGGTCAACTAATTTACGATAAAAAGTAGGATAGAATAATTCATCTTCCTCATTTAAGGAAAGTTTTGGAGAAATAACTTCAATTTTTAGTGGGGGTATATAATGCTCATTAATGTAAATTTTAATTTCACTTTTTCCAATATAATTCTTAAACATGAAATACCAGTGATTATAATCTTTATTATAATTAGCTTTTTGGTTTCCGAAGAATATCTTTACATTCTCATCATCATACTGTTGACTATATGTTTTACTTTTAATCTCAACTCTATATTCTTCCCACTCCCATAAAATGAAGGGATTTAGCGAATAAGTGTTAACAAAATTTTCTCTGTATTTTATTTTTCCATATAAGAATATTTTCATGTCATCAAGTTCAAATGTTAAATGATCTTTTTCATAACGCCATTCCAAGGTTCATCAACTCAATAATCACACCTAAATAAAGTAGTTGTACAACTATTTCTTATAAGTAACCAACTAACAGTGTTTTAAATTTAAAGCAAGCTTCTATGCCTAATGTTTCAAAAGTATTGAATAACCAAGACAATACATACTTTAAGTTGGTGTTCTCGAGGTTTTAATTTTGTAAATTAAATAGTTTTTAAATATTTTTGTAATTTATTATATTTTGGTGTCTGAAATTTCCAGACAGGAGCAATTTGATTAATTGATTGATAATATTGGAATTATGAAGAAGATAGCTTATGATGTTAGAAGTGTAGTTGGAAGAGATTTTGAGAGAATGATCGGTTATGACAAGAAGTATGGGCGTGAAAGAGTTTGGGGTTTAAAGAAGTTGCTTTTATTGGCCGGTTATATGCCCATGTATCTTAAAATTATTTGAGGGCAGTGGTGGGTTAAACGGGTTGTTTATATTGATTTGTTTGCTGGTTGTGGATTGTCTCTTGTTGGCGAAACAATTGATGATGTTGTGGCTGATTCTCCATTAATTGCAGTTTACTGGCCTAGAGTTGTAGCTGAGAGGGTTAGAACGTTTCGTAATTTGAAGATGTTTGATAAAGTATATTTTTGTTGATAAGTTTGAGGAGCAGGATAAGCATAAGATTTTACTTTTGAGTAAGTGTGGTCCTTCTAATGTTGAGTTTTTGGTTAAGAGGTTTAGGAGGCAAGTTATTTGTGGTTGGAGTTTGAATACACTTAAGGTTGCTAGACTATGGGAGAGAGGCGCACCTTCTCCTGAGGATAGGATTGAGGCTGCCCATATGGTTTATGAGGCTGGTTATCCTGTTTGGATTAGAATTGACCCAATTTTTCCAATTGAGGATTGGAAGGTTCATTATGAACTGTTGATTTACAAGATCTTTGATAAGCTTAAGCCTAGAAGAATAATTCTTGGCACGCCTAGGGGTGGAAGAAAACTCTTTATTATGCTAGGAAGGCGGGAGTCGATATGTCTTGGACAAAGTTTTTTGACGGAAAACATAGAACTGGATGGGGACTTAAACTCCCCTTTGAACTTCGAAAGGAAATTCATATTTCAAGGCTTGGAGGAAATGTTTGTTTAAAGGAGGAAGTTGCTTAGTAAAGTGCTACTTCAGTTATTATAGGTTTAGTGTTGACCTAGATTTCACTTGGGAAGATCAAACAGCTTGGAGTGTACGTGGGGGAGTTTATTAGTTTTGTGATATTTAAGTTGTTATTGGGTTTATTTAATTGTGGGGGTTGGATTGGTTTTGGAAGTGAAGAGTATTTGTATGAAGTATGGGAGAGGGATGTTAGAAGTTGATGTTCCATCTAGTAATGTAGTTTCTGTTTTGAAGCCTAGGAGGATTTCAGTTGTAGATGAGGATTATATGGTTAGAAGGGCTTTAAATAATCCGATAGGCTGTGGAAGATTGTCGAGTATGGTTAGGAGGGGTATGA
>NZ_JBTVBB010000031.1:0-87789 GCF_058356305.1 Candidatus Culexmicrobium sp. | reverse complement strand
TAACCAAATTAACCCAACTATGATAAAGCGGCATATCCAAGTAGACAGGAACATCCCAACCAACAACACCATCAAAACCACCAGCCACCACAACCCTCCCAAACAAATCAAAAACATCACCCCTAACAATCAACTCATCAGGCATAACAGAAGAAAGCAAAACCCTACCATCAAAACCCAAAAACCAATGAACACCCCTCCTAACAATCTCATCCAAAACATCATGCCTCAAAAGATCAGTGAAAGAAACAATAACAGCCTCAACACCACAATCCCACCAAAAACCAAACACATCCCTATCCAAAAGAGAAACCATAGGAACAACCCTAGGCAACTCAATATACTCTACATCCACCCTCCCAACACCCCAAAGCCAATCCAACAACCCACAAACAACAGAATCATCCAAACACCAACAATAAACCCTAAAATCACAAACACCACAACCACACAAAAAATCTAAAAAAGAACCACTAACCCTACAGCCAAACTCACCACCACAAAAATAAACACCACCACTCCTACCAGCCAAACCACAAACACCAACAAAAGGACAACCATCACAAACCCTAACACAACTAAAACCAAACAAACCCTAACCCCAAAATAAAATAACAAAACCAACGTAAAAAACATATATAACAAAACAAAAAATAACAAGACGAAAGCACGGGTCTAAGAACCGATAGAAAAATAAAGAATTTCAAGAAAAATAAAAAATAAAACTGAAAAAAGAAAATACCCAGCCCCCGTCGTCTAGTCCGGCCAAGGATACGGGCCTTTCGAGCCCGCGACCCGGGTTCAAATCCCGGCGGGGGCATTATTTAATTGAATTTGATTTTCTTTGTTTGGGTTTTTGTGGTGTTTAGTTGGTTTTTATAGGGATGGGGGATGTGGGTTTTTCGTTAAATTCTAGAGAAGTATGTATGTTGTTTGAGTGTTTTTCTTATGGTTTTTGGATTTGAGTGTCATTAATTGTTCTTCTCTATTTAAATAGATGTTCATGGTGGAATTTTTGTGTTTTTCATCTTTGTTTTGTATTATTACTTGAGTTTGAGTGGGGGATGCTTGATATTTTGATATGGGATCCTCAGTCTTCTTTAATGCTTTATTGTTATTGAGTGGGTCATTAGTTTCTAGTGGGTATTCTCAGTATGCCAAATAGTTATGGGTTTCTTGTGCATTATTAGACGCTTATGCATTATAGTCAGTATAGTTTATTAATGGTTGGATGTTTCGGCTTTTAAATAAAATATAAATGTGGAGTGGTGGCATTACTTATTGGATTGGTTGTGATTATGAAGAGATTTGGCAAGTTTATTTCGTTACGCTTAATGAGGATGGGTATAAAGAAGAGGTTTGGTAAGTTTTGTAGGATGTCTTAATGGGTGTTAGAGTGAAAATTGAGGTTAAATATGATGATAAAACTGTGATTACAAGTACACTTGTAAACACGAGTTATGAATGTAATGAGCCGGAGATACATTTACCCTTGTCTTTTAGCTGAAAATCTTGGAATTCCATTAGAAAAGCTTAGAAGTGAACGATACCGAGTTGTTGGCACAGGGGTTGATGCTTATAATTTAGGCTGGGTTTATGTGAGAGTTATCACTGAGGATAGGAATACTTCATTGATTAAAGCTAGGGCAGTTTCAGTAGCTAGTGAATATGAAGTCTTATTGAGTGATGCTCTCATAGAAGCATTGGAAATAGAGCTTGTGAAACCTAAACAGGGGTTATGGAAATTTACTGGAGAAGAAAAATTGCGTAAAAGTGAGAAACCTGAATACTGGCCTCAATAAGCATTGTTCACCCATATTTTCCAGGAGAAGAATAATTTTAAATAATACACGATATTGGCGTATAAGTTTCATAGAGTTATCTTAATCATTGGCGTGTATATTTTCTTGTACTCTTCTAGTTTCTTCTTATTGAGTAAGTGTATGTTTATCCTGTGGTCTTTGGTTAAAGTTTTAACTATTTTACAGTACCATTCGAAGTCTATTTTTTCTGGTATTCTGGTTGATGTTATTAATATATCTAGGTCAGAGGATAGGGTATATGTTTTTTCGGCGTAGCTACCAATGATGTATACTTCACAGTCTTTGAATATTTCTTTAGCTTTTATGGCTATTTCTTTAGCTATGCTGATTGCATTTTCGAATAATTCTTTATTTTTTTCGAGTAGTTTGAAATAGTTGATCATAGGTATTTCCTCGCAAAGTTTTTGGCTAGATTTAGGGCTTTACTTGCGATATCTCTACTATATTCCACATCCATATATCTTGAGGCAATGTAGGATAGCTCTATTTCTCTCAATAAATCTAGATTTTGCTTATAGTAGTTGGTTAAATTGTCATTTTTTGTTAGCTGGAATAGGGTTTTGAGGCTGTGAGTTTTAGGGAAGTCTCCATATTTCTTGTAAAGTAGATATTTTAAGGTTAATTGGAAAAATTGCTCTATAAATAGCATGGTGAAGCTGTAATCTTTTTTCTTGAAGGCTTCTTCAGCTTCATCGAGGAACTTTAAAGCATTTTTCTTTAGAAAATCCATATGGACACCTCTAAGCATGCTAAGTTAAATAAATGTTTAATAAATAATGTGTTTCTCCTCATTTTCCTCAAATAAAATTTAGATTTTCATGATGATAAGCATAATGGATATCGTATATTTGTATCTGTTGCATGTTGGATTTATTTTCTTACCCTTAAGTGAAAACTGCTTGCTTTGCAGTTGTTTTAAGGTATGTTATTATTTCAGATGTGTTCATGATTTGGATTTTGCCCAGGTTTTTGGGTTTATGTTTTTTGATGTAATGGTATAGGCCTAGGATGCCAGGATCTTCTGGTAGGTGTGTTAGGATTACTTCTTTTCTTTTGCTAAGGGCGTATGCCATGTCTATTGCAGTGTTTATGCCGATGTATCCTTTTATTTGTTTGTCTCCTTTTATGGCTTCTGCAAGGATTATGAGGTAATCTGCATTGTCGATTTGTTGGAAGAACCATGTTTCAACTTCTCCGATTTTTATGTAGTCTTGTGGAGATAGTTCCTTTTTCCCCGCTTTTATATCTTGTTTGAGTTTTTCGATTTTTGATGGGTCTGATAGGCCTAGAAAGTGTTTTGGCAGTGTGACTTCTATTCCCATTGCTTTTAGTTGGTTTGCCAGTTTTATCATTTTATCATATACGCTAAATGAACCACCTATAGCAACTTTCATCATAAAATAATGGGAGTTGTAGCTTGAAAGAGTTTTCCTTGTGTAAGATGTTCTGATTTATTTCATTTTAACTTTCAATCCTTAAATTGTTGAGATTTATTATATTGAACTAGATGATATCCATAAAAATGAAGAGACATTGGAGGATGATTTCTCTCTTGCTCTGGAATTACGTCTTTAAATATTTCTAGTCCCTTGAACACTAGCTCTCTTGTTATTATTAGTGGTGGGAGGAATCTTATTACATTTGCATAGTGTCCTGCTTTTCAGATTGTTAATCGTTTTGAATGCTTCTAGCTATACTTTTGCTACTAGTTTTTGAATTGTTCTTTTATGGTTTTTACAAGTTCGACTGTAAGTAATTAATCCTTTTGAATCTTTTAAATTCAGCTTTAGTTCTAGTTTTATGGCGGCCTCCATCTCTTGCATTGTGAGTGTGGCCTTGTTGGGTCTATTGCTGATTGTGGGAAGAGGCATATTTCCTTTTTAACGTCGACTTCTGTGGGTGGTGTTGTTGCTGTACAATAATATTTATCATCTTCCTTCTTAAGCCAAGGACAAGGAATTCTAAATCCCTTCTTGCTCTCTTTCTGGCAAATATTTAAATGTAACTACTGAGTACTTTCAATTCTTTACATTAATACTCTGTAGGCATCATGAAATTAGCATTAAGTGATAATTTCATGATTGTTGATGATGCTTAGAATAATTTATAATGAAAATTCAAGTCAAGCATAATGATGAAATTATTATTTGTAACTGAACTTGCAACTATTGATTATAAAGAAGAGAAATGTAAAATCCATTTAACCCATTTCTCTTGTTAAACTTCTAAAAATACCCTCTAGAAAAGCTTCGAAGTGAACGCTATAGAGTTGTTAATACAGAATTTAGCTACATATGAGGTTGGTGGATTTATGTGAGAGTTATTACTGAGGATAAAATAGTTCAAACATTAGATAAAAGATAACAATAATGTTCAATATGGAGTAATCAAATAGATTATTTAAATTGCTAACTTATATCTCCTCTTATGAAAGCTCTAGTTATGGGCATTTTAGGTTTCATGAAAACTTCTTGTGCTAAACCGTGTTCAGCTACTCTACCTAGATAGAGGAATATAACATAATCAGCTAGTCTGAGAGCTTGATGCACATTGTGAGTAACAATAATTATGGTGTAGTTCTCTTTGAGTCTAAGTAATAATTTTTCAATTCTATCAGCAGATATAGGATCTAATGAAGCTGTAGGTTCATCTAACAATAAAGCTTCAGGTTCAACTGCAAGTGCCCTAGCTATACATAATCTCTGTTGTTGCCCTCCAGATAACCTGAAAGCTGGCTCTCTTAATCTATCTTTAACTTCATCCCATAAACCAACTTCCCTCAAACATCTTTCAACAATTTTATCGAGAATTCTCTTATCCTTTAAGCCGTGAATTTTAGGTCCATAGGCTACATTATCATATATCGACATTGGAAGTGGATTTGGTTTTTGAAATACCATTCCTATCTTTCTTCTAATATAAGTTACATCAATATTTGAATTGTAAATGTCAATTCCCTTAAAGTAAACCTTACCGCTAACCCTTGCCTCATCAATCAAGTCAATTAATCTATTTAAACATTTAATGAAAGTTGTCTTGCCACAGCCTGAAGGCCCCATAATAGCTGTAATTTGTTTTTCAGGGATCTTAACACTTATATTTTTAAGTACATGTCTGTCCCCATAGTAGACATTTAAATCTCTAGTTTCAATCATTACACCATTAAGACTACCCATTGTTTCACCTCACTACATATCTCATAAATCTTCTTCCAAGAATTTTGAGGACCACATTAATCACTAATATTATTACGATTAATATGAAAGAGGCAGCATATGCCTTAGCTCTAGCACTTTCATATGGATATGAAATATAGAAGTAAACTGCCAATGGTAGTGAAGCTGATGGAGCAAAAAGAGAGTATGGTAGAAAGTCACTAAATTGAGAAGTAAATAGTACTGGCGCTGCCTCAGAAATCCCCCTAGCAAAAGATATGAGAATTGCAGTTAAAATTCCAGGTAATGCTTGACGTAACACTACGTTAATGATCGTCTCATATCTTGTAGCCCCAAGAGCATAGGAAGCCTCTTTAATCTCCCTCGGAACCATGGATAAAACCAATTCAATACTCCTAGCCATAATTGGGAGTTCAAGTAATGCTAAAGTCAACATTCCAGCTAAAAGTGAAATACCCATATTCATCCATAAAACAAACACTATGAAGCCGAAAAAGCCAAAAACAACTGATGGAACTCCAGACAGTAAATCTAGTGAAAGCCTTAAGTAATTTGAAAATCTACCATCTTTCCCATATTCATTAATATATATTGCTGTTGGAAGAGCTAATATGAAGGCAATTAAAGTGGCTCCACAAACGAGGTAAAGTGAACCTAAAATTGCATTTAAAATTCCACCCTCTCTCGCCACATTTCTCGGAGGCTCAATTAGCATTGAAATACTCAAAAACCATATACCCTTAAGAATTACAGTTAAAATAATTATCAAAAGTACACCTATAATTAAGACTGTAGAGAATATCATTAGGGCTTTGAAAAATGCTTCTTCAAATTTCCTCCAATCCATTTCATCTACCTCCCAAATTTTATGATTACAAGTCTTGCAAGTACATTGAAAATAAAAACTATTAGGAAAAGGATCAAAGCTGCAACAGATAAAGCTGAAACATAAATTTCCGATGACATCATTTCTCCAAGACTACCAGCTATAAGGGCAGTTAATGGACAACATGGATCAAATATTGATGATGGAGCCTTAGGAACATTACCAGACACCATGAGAACAGCCATAGTTTCTCCGAAGGCTCTACAGAACCCTAAAACTATAGCTGCAACAATACCTAAGAAGGCTTTCCTAAAAACTACATACTTTACTGTCTGCCATTTAGTAGCTCCCAGGGCTAATGATGCCTCTCTAATTTCCATTGGGACAGCTTCAATAACTTCTTCAGCTACAGAAATAATTATTGGAGAAACCATGACAGCTAACACTAAACTTGAAGTTAAAACACTATAACCTACATTTATGTTAAGAGAGAATATTGGAATCCAACCAAGTATTGAGTCTATAGTTGGAGCAATATAATCCCTAACTAATGGCACAATTACCAGTATAGTCCAAAGCCCATAGACAACTGATGGTATACTTGCGAGAATGCTTATTAATGACTTAAGAGTTGACCTTAATCTTTTAGGTGTATATTCAGCTAAGAAAATTGCACATAATATGCATAATGGAATAGAAAACATCATTGCAAAAAGTGTAATCCAAACTGTTCCAGCTATGAAAGGATATAAACCAAATGAACCATCAGCAGGAATCCATGAATTTAAAAAGATAGTTAAAACATATGATGAGTTTAATATTATTAAAGCATTTTTAAGTAAAATAAAGAATATTAAGATTATAACTAAGCCTGATAAGAAAGAAATGATAAGCAGAGTCTTTTCAAACAATACATCCAATAAGTAGCGGCGTGAACGAGAAAGAGAGGAGAAAGACTTCATGAGGAATCACTTTCAATCTATAAGCTTTAAGGATTCATTGACCTTTTCTTCAGGCAATGGAATATAACCAACTTCGCTAACATATTGTTGGCCTTCAGTTAAACACCACCTTATAAACTCCTTCACAATATTTACAGGCTTACCCTTAGTTACGAAGTAGAGAGTTCTACTTAGCAGATACTCTCCTCTAGCTACATTGTCAATTGCTTGTTCATAGCTATCAATCTTTTCCCATTCGTCAACTATACCATTTTCATTAAAATCTATTGGGATAGGCTTAATTCCTTTAGCTACTTCACCATAAGCAAAGGCGAGACCAACATATCCAATACCTAGCTTATCATCTCTAATTGCTACAATCATTCCAGGATTACCGACAACTTTGATGCCAATAAGATGTTCTTGGTCACCAACACCAATTTCCTTAGCAAAGGTTTCAGCAGTACCTGAGGCCTCAGCCCTCGTATATGGATGAATTTCATATATGATTGGAGCATCAATTTTCTCAATACTGCCAGTATTAATGTTAATCGCATGTGTTTCATTGATTGAAATGTAATTGTCACCATTTAAATCTATATTGACGACATACTCCCAATCAGATATTGAGCCAGTATAAATTCCTTTTAAAATACTTAATTTTATCCCTTTGTGCTGTAGATGATCTAATATTGGATTTTCATTGCATACAACTACTATTACTGCATCATATGCTATTGGTATAGGTAGTGCACCTCTATTTAATTCATCTTTTTTCAGATCCCTTGATGACATACCAATATCAACGAGGCCAGCTAAGACATCCGTTATACCCTTACCTGAGCCACCACTAGAAACCTCGATTCTAACATTTTTATTTATCTCCATATATTCTTCAGCCCATTTGACAGCTAATGGATAAACAGTTGTTGACCCCGATATTCTGATTACAACTAATTTGGGTTGATTAAATTGGTAATAGAAAGCTATACATCCAATTGCTATTGCCAGTATTATTGGCAGTATAAATTTCGGTTTGATATCCACGCAATACACCCCCATGGAACTTTCAGGATAAACGATGAGAAGAAATTATATATAGTTAATCCAAATACTATATATAGATCATTATAGACTATATAGAGAATATAGATGTGAGAATATGAATAGAAATAAAGTCTTGAGAAGAATACAATTAACTGGTAGATCAACATTCATAGTGTCTTTACCTAAAACATGGGTCAAATCCATTGGATTAAATGCAGGAGATTATGTAGCAATATTACTCCAACCCAATGGTTCATTAACAATATTACCAGAAAGTATGCTTAAGGAAGAACTACAAGAAGCAGTAATAACAGTTAATGAAAAAATGGATCCTGAAACCATAGTTAGATACTTCATAGCCCACTACTTAGTCGGATATAATTTAGTTAAAATCAAATTTGAACCTAAAGTTTTAAGGTATAAGGGAATAATTAAGAAAGTATTAAAGAGTAAGTTGGTTGGAGCTGAGCTAATTGAAGAATCAGCTACAGAAATGGTTATACAGTTCCTCGTAGATCATACCCAACTACCAGCGTTTAGAGCTCTTATGAGAATGAGCAACATATCTAAATCAATGATAAAAGATTCAATTAGAGCATTAACATTACTGGATAGACATTTAGCTGAAGAAGTTATTGCTAGAGATGATGAAGTAGACAAATTCTATTTATTTTTAGTTAGACAGCTAAAAATGGCTATTAAGGATAGCAGTATCTTAGCTGAAGTTGGATTTAAAAATATCAGAGACTGTCTAGGCTACAGGATAATAGCCAAGAGTATCGAGAGAATAGCAGATCATGCACTAAAGATAGCTAATACAACACTCAAATTAGAGATGAAACCTAAACCTAGAGTCTTAAGAATAATTGAAGATATGGGAGAACAAATAGTAAAAATATTTGAAGATTCAATGCGGTCAGTATTCAAATTAGATATAAGTCTTGCAGATTATGTAATCAGAAGAGTGGAAAAACTACGAAAAAAAGAAACAGAAGTTATAGAAGCAATATTAAATGGATGGATAAACGCTAAAGATGCATCAAATCTAAGATTAGCATTAGATAGCATATTTAGAATAGCTGAATATTCATCAGATATCTCAGAAATAGTAATAAACATGACAGTTAAAAGTCCAACCGAAAATAAATCAATTATATACTAACCAAATTAGAGATTCATATTGTTGGCATATGTGAGGGATCATATTTAGAGCTTATTGTTAAGGGGATGAAATACGCTTAATTGTTTCTAAAAGCCTTAAGAATGCATGTGGAGTTGATGGAGAAAGGGCTCTAGAAGTTGTGAGGCTTATCCATGCCTCCAGGAGGATAGAGATTAAAAAGGAAGTATATCCTTGACGCTGGTGTTCTAGTATTATACTTTGCTGGACATAGAGAAGCTAAAATTATGTTGATGAAATTTATTTGGGTAGGGCTGAGGCATATGTGTGTGAAGTTAATTTAGCTGAATTCTTATGCAGTTATGCCAAAATTTTCGGATGGAACTCTATGCGAATTAAGCATAATTTAATTCGAAGTAGCCCAATAAAGATTATAAGTTCAAATGAAAACTTAACACTAAAAGCCGCAAAACTCAAACTAAATTACTATAATATTTTATCGCTAGCAGATTCATACCTAATTGCACCTGCAAGTCAACTAAAGGTAACAATAATAACAACAGATAAAGACATAGAAGACGTTAATGAAGCACCCACAATACTGTTAACAATCTAACTCCAAATGTCGATCTCAAACTACTAAAGTTTAGATGATTTTAACTTTATGATGTAATAGATTAACGTTATATGGGTTATTATTGTGATCATAATTAGTGTTAGACTTTTATTAAGTACTTGTATATAGGATATCTGTATAGTTCATGTTGGACAATGCTTGTAGTAGACCAGGTTCACTTGGCCAAGGAAATAGTGTTCCAGGGGGACATGTTTTCCAATAGATTTTCTGGCTAGCTGTGTCCTCATAAATATAGCTAAGAAAGCCGTAATATATAAAGTGAATTATTAGCAGTGTAGCTAGGGCAATGGTTAACTTCGAAGTCTTCATAAACTAATAATGACAAACCATAATGAAATTATTGACGGACAGTTAACCTAAAATTACGACTAAATTGTTAGTTAACATGTTATGATTTAGAATGGTGTGCAATATGAATATTGATGTTATTATTAGAAGGTTAAAGTGGAAGGAGGAAGTAATTCATTCTCCTAGAGGATTGATTAAAGAGGAGTGCTATTTAGGTAGAGGTGTTGATGTTCTAAATGTTTATGAAAGATGTAGTCATGCTTGTAGTTACTGTTATGTTGAGTGGCCTTGGAGTCCTAGAAATATTGTTGTTAGAAGCAATATTGTTGAGAGAACTAGGAGGGATTTATTAAAGAAATATCTTGGTAAAAGATTAGTTATCAACTTAGGTTCTGCAACTGATCCCTATCAACCAGTTGAAGAAAAATATGGGTTTACCCGCCGTATTATTAAATTGCTCATGGAGTTTAATGCTTCCTTTTATATTTGCACTAAGTCTAATCTGGTGCTTAGAGATTTAGATTTGCTGGGAAGCTATGAGAATTGCTGGGTTGGTCTTACTATAAGTAGCTTAAATGATGATTTCTGTAAAATTTTCGAACCTAATGCACCTAAACCCAGCGTTAGAATTGAAGCAATTAGAAGGCTAGTTGAAAATAACGTCTATGTTATTGCTCGTATTTCACCTATAATTCCAAGAGTTAATGATTCATTGGAGGATTTAAAGAAGCTTATTAAAGAGTTGAGAGATGTAGGTGTCAAATATTTTGTAGCTGAAGTCTTAAAGCTGGATAGAAGGCGATTCATTCTAAATGGTTGGGAAGGAAAACCTCGCTGGAAGAAAGATTTAAAAAACTCATTAATAAAGTGGGGTGGAGAGAGACTGGTTGAATTTATTGAGGAAGCATATTATAGAAAAGGAGAAATCCTCTATGGATATTATGTGCCGAGAGAGAAAGTCAGATACCATATTTTGAAGAATATAAAGAAAATATGTGAAAATTCAAAGTTCACCACTTGTAATATGGGATTAAATATTAAGAAGAAGTTAGCTAATTGGTTTAGTGGCAAAGGAGAGTTTAGGTGTGCTTGTTATGCTAGGGAGCCCTCAATCATCTCCCTAAGGAGGAATGTAGATGGGTAGACTATTTGGAACTAATGGTATTCGAGGTAAATTTGGAGATGAACTAACAATTGAGCTTGCAGTTAAAATTGCCCTCTCAATAGGTACATACTTTAATGGTGGTGAAATCCTAGTTGGATTTGATGGAAGAATAAGTAGCCCTATATTGAAGAGGGTTATCATTAGTGGATTACTATCCACAGGTTGTAATGTTGCTCATGCAGGTATGCTACCTACCCCTGTACTTCAGTTTGGAGTCAAATACTTTAAGTATGATGGTGGAGTAATGATAACAGCCAGTCACAATCCACCTGAATATAACGGAATAAAAGTTATTGGTCCAGATGGAATTGAAATACCGAGAAGAGAGGAAGAAAAAATTGAAGAAATATTCTTTGAAGATAAAATTAATAGAGCAGCATGGAATGAAGTAGGTAGAATATATGAAGAACCAAATATCATTGAAACATACATTGATGAAATAATTAAAAAAGTAGATGCCAAAAAAATAGCTTCAAAAAATTTTAGGGTAATTGTAGATCCAGGAAATGGAGTTTCAACTCTAACAACACCAAAAGTATTAGAAAGAATTGGATGCGAAGTAATTTCGATAAATGACACAATAGATGGAAAATTTCCAGGAAGAGGAGCGGAACCAATACCAAAAGTTCTAGGTTTAATTTCAAAGATAGTTACATCATCTAACGCAGATTTAGGAGTATCACTTGATGGGGATGGGGATCGAGCAATATTCACAGATGAAAAGGGAACTGTGCATTGGGGAGATAAAAGTGGAGCAATAATAGAAAAATATTTACTTCAAAGAGAAGGTGGAGGAATAATTGTAACACCAGTTAGCTCATCAAAATTAATTGAAGAAGTAGCTAGAAGGTATAATGGAAAGATAGTATGGACAAAAGTAGGAAGTGTAACAGTTTCACATAAACTAAAGGAGGTAAGAGGACTACTCGGAATAGAGGAAAACGGAGGAATTTTTTATCCACCACATCAACTAGTTAGAGATGGAACAATGGCTACGCTATTAATATTAGAATTATTATCCCATGAAGAAGAGGAACTTTCCAAGGCAATAGACAAACTGCCAAAATACTATAATTATAAGGATAAGATTCCATGTCCAAGCCATCTAAAAGAAGCAGTCACAAAGAAGATATTAGAAGAAGTGAAAAGTGAAGAAGTATTAAAAATTGAAACCATTGATGGAATAAAAATCTGGAAAAATAAGGATAGATGGGTTTTAATTAGACCTTCAGGAACAGAACCGGTCATAAGAATATATGCAGAGGCAAAAAGTGAAGAAGAAGCAAGAAAAACTGTAGAGAAGTATAAGAGAAAATTAATGGAAATTTTAGGCTAGGAGGAAAACTATTGAAAATAAACATTGAAGAAGCTGTAGGAAAGACACTTGACTTAAGAGAAGAATTAAATGAAATAATTGACATAACACTTACCTCAAAGACTCGGTTAAGCATAATTGCAGAAGGAGGAGGATATGCCGCACTCCTATCATCACTAATGACATATAGGACACTACTAGGAGTAAACATAGGATGCTACTTTCCACGTGAATACATGATGTATGCAGCCCCATACTCAAGTGAAAATGAAGTAGTTTACATATTCACTAGGAGAAGCCCCATACCTCCAAGAATTGCAGATGTAATTAAGACATGTGGATTAATGGAATTAAACACAATATTAGTAGTGTTAAATCAAATCTCAGAAGAAGATGAAGAACTACTAGACTATACTGAGTACATGATAGAAGTAGGAGTAGAAGACGATCAACTTGCCCTAAAACACTTCATAGCCACAAGTACATTTTTAAGTATAATTGCAATTGAAGCAGCATTAAAAAGTGAAAATAGAGAGAGAGCAAAAAATCTCCTAGAAAGATTGAAGAAACTACAACTTAAAGAAAATAAAAAAATCAGAGAAATACTTGAAAAATGCATTAAAAGTAGGAGAAGCATAATATATTCAGGTTCATCACTATATGGATTAGCATTAAAAATAAGCAGGGATTTAAATGCAAACTCAAATGCAAACATCATCACCTATAAAACAGATGAACACCCATATGTAACAAGAACAGTTAACTATGAGGACTATATAGTAATAATGAAAACAGAACTAGAAGATAAATCGGCACGAGAAATTTCAAATTTTCTAAAAATAAGAGGGTTAAATAGTGAAGTAATTGAACATAGAGGCGATCCCCTAATAGCAACAATAGAGGTGGGATGTGAAATACTACCACAACTATACGAAGTTCTATCAAAGATAACAAGTGAAGATGTGTGGTAAGAGAAATGCTACGAAAAATACTTGAAATACTAGGAATCTATAAAATCTATGAAAAATGGTTATGGAAACAAATTGAAAAAGGCGTAAAACCAAAGCATGTTGGAATAATATTAGATGGAAATAGAAGATGGGCGAGAAGTAAAGGTTTACCACCATGGACTGGGCATGAAAAAGGAGCACAAAAAGTTGAAGAACTATTAAAATGGTGCTATGATGCAGGAATAAAAACATTAACCATCTATGTATTCTCAACTGAAAACTTCATGAGAACTAGAAAAGAAGTTGAAGAAATCATGAAATTAGCTCAAAAATATATTGAAAAAGCAATGAACAGCAAGGAGATACATGAATACAAAGTGAGAGTGAAAGCAATTGGAAAAATTGAGATACTACCACCAAAACTGAGAGAAGCAATAAGAAAATTGGAAAGACTAACTGAAAAATATGATAAACACTATCTGAACATTGCAATCGCATATGGAGGAAGAAGTGAAATAATAGATGCTGTAAAAAGAATAGCTAAAAAAGTAGAAAAAGGACTTTTAAATGTAAATGAAATAAATGAAAAGGTATTTGAAAAATATCTATATACATCACACTTACCAAACCCATATCCAGACTTGATAATCCGTACTAGTGGAGAAGAAAGATTAAGCGGATTCCTTCTATGGCAATCAGCCTATAGTGAACTAGTTTTCCTCGACATCTACTGGCCTGACTTTAGAAAAATAGATTTATGGAGAGCCATTAGGATTTTCCAAAAACGTGAAAGAAGATTTGGGAGATAAAAATGAATAAAAAGCCAATGGTCTCGATAATAATTCCAGTAAGAAATGCAGGTGAAACAATTGAAGATTTACTTGAATCAATAATGAATCTAGACTATCCAAAAGAAAAAATTGAAATAATAATCATAGATGGCCAATCAACTGATGATACAATTAAAAAAGCATCAAAATATCCAGTAAAAATTTTAACAGAGCCAGGCCTAGGACCAAACTATGCAAGAAAAATTGGAATAGAAGCTTCAAAAGGTGAAATATTAGCTTTCACTGATGGAGACTGTATAGTACCGAGAGAATGGATTAAAGTAATAGTTGAAAATTTATCTCAACCTGAAATAGGATGTGTAGGTGGAAGTATATTCGTAGATAAAAGCATTAAAAATAATATGTATGCAATCTATGCAGATAAGTCTATAATGAGAATAATGCCATTGGCAGAGAAGAGAGAAATATTAGAGGAGCCAAAAATATTCAAACATTTAGCCTTCTGCAACATGGCGATTAAAAGAAAAGTATTAGAAGAGATAGGTGGACTAGACGTCAAGTTCAAGACATTCGAAGATGTCGACACAGTTCAAAGCATATGTGAAAAAGGATATAAAATAATGCTTGACCCGAGAATGTATGTATGGCATAAACATCGTCAGAGCTTAAAGGCAATATTAAAGCAAACATACTCGTATGGGAAGGGAGGCCCAAAGTTTAGAAAGAAGCATCCAAAAAGCCAGTTAACTAGATTTTATCGAAGAGGACTAATAGCATTCTATACTATGATGCTCAGTTTATTTCTAAGTGCTATAATTTCAATTTTAATTAAAAACCTGATGCCAATATTAATAGCATTGTCGCCGTTCATCATAGGATACATACTAGGCGTAATATACTATAAAGCAAAAAAGAATACTTTAAAAGAGGCAACAATATTCCCGTTAATAGACATGCTTAGAATTTTTGCATTCTGTATTGGAGATTTGAAAGCTAGTCTACTTGAAAAATAGCATTTATGAAGTTAAATTCCAAGGCTTGCCATGATCTAAGACAGATTTAGGAATCAAATTCTTAAACTTCTCTAGAAAAGCCTTGTCCTCCTTCTCACTCCTCAACTCATCGGGAAGCATATGAGGTATTTCCTCTATGATTGGATACCAACGTCTACAATTATTACAAATAAGTATACCATCTACAACTTCTTGTTTAACACAATCAACACAATTTAATTTGACATCTCCTAAGTCCTTTAAAAACTTTTGATTTAAACCACAAAACTCTTCACATAAAACTTCATCTTTAGAAAAATCAATGTTATCATACTTATATTCAGTCCTATTAAAGACTATTAGTTCAAGTGGAAAATTTTTACATATTGGACATGCAAGTATATCCAATAACCTAAACTTCAAAGACATCACCATTTGAAATGGTTAACTAGAATTTTATAAATTATACGCTTAAGAGCGCTTTAAAATTACATGAATCCTCTTAACTTCATTACCTGACAAACTTAGAACTAAAGAAATTTTATATGTATCCTTGATTGTATAACTTAATTTGTTTCCCTCCTCATCAACTACAATCAATATTTTAGATGCAAGTACACGTTGAGCACTTAAATCAATTTCAATAGTAGCTGTAACCCCACTACCCCTAGGATTTTGAACTTTAAAAATCAAACATATATGAGGAGTGTTTCCAATGAAGTGGATATGTGCACCTTCATATTCAGCCTTAACATTAATGACATTCAATGGTTGAAGAAAGAAAAGCGACATTGCCAATGCAATCAATAAAAAGACTGTTAAAAAGAAAACCTTTATTCTTCTTCCTCTCTTCTTATTCCTTTTGCTCATTTATTCCAGCTCCACCTATAAGTTTACTACACTTAGATAAGTGACGAGATAATCTAACAACTTTGACAGGGATTTCAAAAACTTTTCCCTTCTCAATCACAAAATGTCTTATTGGTAATTTCTCTCCAAAAGTCCTCCTAATATGTTCTCCAATATAATGCAATTGAATACAATGCGGTGAGCCATCAATAGTTAAAATAGTTAGACTTTTAATCCCAGACAACTTAACTATACTAAGCAATTTAAAACCAACAACATTCATATGTACTTGCTCCATACATACGTTTAAGGAAATACGATTCTGTGAAAAAGCCTTTAGAATATCTGAAAACTCAATTTCAATACACTTACCATAGATTAGTAAATCTGAATTCCTAAGCCTCTTACTAGTTACACTAGTAGAGAGCAGGTTCATTTCAACCCCCTAAAAAGCAATATCATACTATTAGGTACAAAATAGTTATGGTGTGAAACAAATGAAACAAATAATTCTAGCATCCACTTCTCCTAGAAGAAGAAAGCTCCTAGAAAAATACATCAAAAATTTACAGGTAAAACCTCCCAAAATAAATGAAGATGAAATAAAGGAAATAGAGCCAAGGAGAAGGGTGTTAAAAGCAGCAATAATGAAGGCTGAAAGCATAATGGATGAAGTTGGGGAAGGCATTATAATTGCAGCTGATACTCTAATTGAACTTAACGGAAAAAGTATAGGGAAACCAAAAAACTTAAGCGAAGCTAGAGAAATTCTATTAAGGCTAAGTGGGAAAAAGCATAGAGTTATTACAGGTCTTGTAGTGATAGACTGTAAAGAGAGGAAGAAAGTCACAAAAATAGTTGAAACAGAGGTCTATATGAAGAAACTCTCAAAAAGGGAAATAGAGGCATATATTTCAACTAAAGAGCCACTGGGAAAAGCAGGAGCATATGCAATTCAAGAATTAGGTGCAGTGCTAATAGAGAAGATAAATGGATGCTTCTACAATGTAATCGGTCTACCCATACCAGAATTATATGAAATACTCAAAAAACTAGATGTAAATCTACTGGAAGAATATTTAAAGGGAGGAAGAAACTATTAAAATTCCAAACTTCAAGAATAACGAAATATTTTCAGTAATGAAAGTACCACCTTCCATTCCATTTATAATTAGATGTGATGGTAGAAACTTCAGAAAGCTTTGTAATGAAATTGGATTCAAAAAACCGTACGATGAAAATTTTGCAAAAATAATTGTCAAATCTGCGAAAGAGGTGTTTAAATCAGGTTTTAATCCAACTTTAGCATATATACAGTCGGATGAAATAAATTACTTGTTTCTTAAGGAAAATATATTTAATCGAAGAATAGAGAAAATACTCTCAATAATTCCAAGCACAATTAGTAGTAGAATGACCCTAGAAATTTTAAAGAATTATGGACAAGAAAAAACCATATCCTTTGATGCACGAGTCATAATCCTCTCAAAGGAGAAGATCTTGGAATATTTTGCGTGGAGGCAAATGGAGGCGTGGAGAAACCATATAAATGCATATGCATTATATGCATTGCTAATGGAGGGTTTAAACACAAGTCAAGCCGCCAAAAAGCTATATAAAGTAAAAGCAGAAAAACTACATGGCCTAGTCTTAGAAAAACTAAAGATAAATTTAGCTAAAACACCAGCTTGGCAAAGGAGAGGCATAATAATAAAATGGAATCTAAAAATTAAGAAAAGTAAAAATCCAATATCAGGAAAAGAAGTCTTAGTGCTTAGAAGAGTATTAAAAGAAGATTGGAACCCACCATTATTCACTACTTGTAAAGGAGAAGAATACATTAAAAATATTATTAGGAATGCTGAAAAAGAATTGAGAAAAAATGTATTGAGTTGAGAGGAAAATGTATTTTGCATTTAGACCAGACGCATTATTAGTATGGAGAAATAAGGAAGTTAAAAGAAGATTATCATGGTATTTAAGTGTAATGAAAAATGAGAAACCAGCAAAATATTTAATCTGTAAAAGAATATCTGTAAAAGTAAATCTAGAAGAATTAAGTGAAGAAAAACTCTGGAAAATACATGAAATAAAAGCTAGAGAGTTTAAAGCTGTGTATGAGAAAATAGTTAGAGGAGAAATAAAATTAGAGGAACTACCTAAACCAGAGGTAAGTTTCCTGGACTTAAAAATTGAATTAACGAAACGAATGCTCACTCACTGTATCTTCTGTGAAAGAAGATGTAGTGTAAATAGAGTCAAAGGTGAAGAAGGAGTTTGCAGATTAAACTCTAAAAGCTATGTTTCATCATGGTTCCATCACTGGGGTGAAGAAGCTCCCCTAGTACCAAGTGGAACAATATTCTTTAGTTCATGTAACTTTAGATGTGTATTCTGTCAGAACTATGATATTAGTCAAGTTCATCCCAAGGGAGGAATAATAGTCACACCAAAGGAACTAGCAAGAATGCAGGAAATATTGAGGAAAGAAGGAGTAAAAAACATTAATTATGTTGGAGGAGAACCAACACCAAATCTTCACACAATAGTTGAATCACTAAGATATCTAGAAGTTAATGTTCCATTACTATGGAATAGTAACATGTACTGTAGCCTAGAAACCATAAAAATACTACTAGAAATAATTGACATAGGTCTACCAGACTTCAAATACGGTAATAATGAATGTGCCAAAAGATTATCCGGAGTAAACAATTACTTCGAAATAGTATCAAGAAACCATAAAATTATGCATGATTATGGAATAGATATGATTATAAGACACCTAGTTATGCCAAATCACATTGAATGCTGTACCAAACCAATCTTAGCTTGGACTGCAAAAAACTTACCAAGAGTACTTGTAAACATAATGGGGCAATATAGACCAGAGTATAAAGTAGCTTGGGAGCCAAGTAAATATCCAGACATAGCAAGAAGACCTAGTGGAAGAGAAATGGAAGAAGCCTTTGAATATGCTGAGAAGCTTGGAATATGCTATAAACCGGTCTCCTAACCTAGCACAAAAACTTTGAAATAGATAAATCCACTTCTGAATAAGAATACTCTTTAGGGTTGATAGACTTAAGTTCAGGTTTAACTTGAAGAACACAATTGTCCTTTATGAAGATTATAAGATCAGCATAAAGCCTAAAAACCCTATAGAAGAGTGGTAAAGGAAGCCATAGGCCATCTTTACAGATACATCTGAGCGGAGGAAGAAATATGAACTTTAAATTTGAATGACTAAACCTGGTCAATGAAGATAAAAATCTTAACTCTCTAATGAAAAGTTTGGAAAAAGCATTGTATCTCATTCTATTGAGAGAACATTGAAAGTATGGGGATAATTTTAAAAAACGATTAAAAGCTGAAAAGAAGACATAGTTAATCTTAGGCAGTATTGAAATTAAATCTTCACGCAGACTACTTAAGTCTAGGTCGTTTATCTCTAATAGAAAAACATCATCTTTACTTGAATAGTAAATGGGGGAATCAAAGATCACCAGACTTGGAGACAGATGATCAATTATATTGTTAACTACATTTTTTATTCTAATTCCATAAATCACAATAATTCTATCTTCACACAACTTAATACTGTTTATAATATATGAAATCACCGATTAGCTTCTCCCTAATCATTCTCCAAAGAATAACTGCACCTACATGTGTACAGATATTTTTCATTCTCTTATAGCCAAATAGTTTTTTGGGACTGTAACAAGTGCAACTATATTTACCTTCTCTTCTATGAAGTGTTATAATGTAAAAGGCTTCATAATCCCCCATTGATGGCCTTCCCCTTACAATCCATATATTGGGTTTAGGCGAAGGTGAAACATCGATTAAACGCCTAATACATCTCCTTATCCACGAGTTAGACTTACTGTTAAATTTTAACTTAAAAAGATTTATTGCTCTCCTTAAATCATCTTCCTCGACTTTAAGCTTCACCTTCAATATTGAAAGGAAAAGTGTTTCATACTTATAAGACATCGACTAATCCCTTCTCTGAAATACCAAAAACAGTTGATGCACCTCTCTGTAGGTAGGGACTATCCTCGACAACTACTTTTCGATAAAGCAAGTTCTTCTTTTTACCCTTCACAGAAGATTGAGACATGAACAATCTATGAGTTGTTCCATGTGCCATTACATGGCCTCCCGCAGCCATTATCCCTCCACCTGCCAATGGCTTGGCTATAACATGATTAGTTACTACAACATATACATTATACAGCATTGCTATTCGCAGGAGAAAGTTTAGCATATAGTTTAATGTTTGTTGCCTAGCCACTAGCATTTCCCTTCCACGATACTCAGCTCTAATATGTGAAATCAAACTATCAACTATGATTAGCTTTACATTTTCCTCTTCAATGTACTTCGGCAATAATATTCTGATACAATCGATCTGCTCATCCACATTCATTGGTTGAAGGACAAATATATTGGAGAGAGAATCCTCAACATTAAATCTCTCTGCTATACTAGTTATCCTTTGATCGGAAAATGTTCCCTCAGTATCTATGTAGAAAGTTTTACCTCCAGCACCTCCCCTGTTACTAGTCAACTGTATTGTCACAGACAATTGGAAACATAGCTGAGACTTTCCAGTGCCATACTCACCAACTATCTCATAAATACATCTCGGCTCTAATCCCCCTAGAAGAAGTTTATCTATTGCTTGAACACCAGTTGTTAACCTTGGAAGTCTACTGCGAACAGAAGCATATTCAGAGGCTCTAGCTAAAATTGATGGCCTAAAAATTCGCCTAACTCTAATTAACGCCCTATTTAGACGGTTGTAGTTATCAATGTCAGTATACATTAAAAGTTCATCTATACTATACAGTGCCAATTGTCTAGGTGAAAAAATTCCAGCATCCCTCAATTTCTCCGCTGTCAGTGGACCTATTCCAGGTAGATCCTCCAACTCCCTTACATTCTCATAAATTTCATCCAAACTAATCACCTCCTATCAAAATTTTCTTCAAGAAAGAAAGATGAATAATGATCTTCTCAATTTCATGTATTAAATCAATCGAATCTGGAGAAGACAAGGAGGATAAATCTCTTAATGCTTGAATTAAAGCACTAACTTTAAATTTATTATAATACTCTTCAAATAGAATTTTACCACCATATCCTTTCGAAGAAGTAGACCGCTTAGGCATTAAAATTAGTTCACGTCTAATATTACCATTTCTAGTCAACCTATAACTTACAATTATTATTCCTTTAGATGTAACTGTAACTTTATAGGTGAAGCCTCTACCATCCTTATGCCATTTAATCCAATTATCCAATCTCTTCACCTCTACTAGATAGATACTCATCAAGTGCTACAATCCCAGAAGGAGTTATTTTGAAATAATATTTACCATCTCTACCAATTGTTTCAAAAATTAATCCATAAGCTGAAAGTGAACTTATTATTCGCTGTGCAATACTGCTCTCAAGCCCCAATACACCCACAACATAACTAATTAAAGCATCCCTATCTGCTGAGCCTTGTGAAAGGAATGATAAAATATGAAAAGCAACTTCAGAAAAATTTCTAAACAATCTCTGAAGTAGAGATTTAAACATAGGTTTAATAGGTTTAACTAGTTCATCAACCTCAACTGGAAAGTCAGGAATAGACTTAAAAAATAAATTACACATCTTTACTCTTCCATTATAAAAAATGAGGAAATAATTCTTAGGCGTCATGTCAATAATTTTAGGACTAAAATTCATGAGAGGAAAGTAATTAAATAAAAAGTTAAATTCCTCTCTAGACTTAGGAATACTTGAAAACACACAATCAAACATAATACGAATTCGAGGAGGCATCAAACTCGGAGACCAACATGAAAGAATAATATTCCTCCATCTTGATCTCCTAATTAAATCTAATATAAAATATGTTCTTTCGAAAGCTAGAGCATATTCCTCTCTCAAAGCACGAACAAGTCCAGGTAGAAGTAAATCTGAATCTTCAACTATAATTGAAACATCCTCTTCAATCATATATAATAATAGTAGGAGAGAAGCAAGAACTCTAAACTCCCTGGGAAGCAAATGTAAACTAAAGAAAACAGTTCTATCCTCAATTTCCTTCAAGAAACTACTTCCACTAAAAGCTGCACCAATCCTCCCCAAAGTCAAGGCGTCAAGCAATCTTAAAAGCTTATTTACATTAAATCTATAAGAGGAAAGTTGTGATTGTGATTCTACTTCTAAAATAACATCGTCAATACTAGGCTTGCATATACCTTTATTCATCATGGAAATTAATACGTGCTGAAGAATTCTCGCTGCTTGATCACTAATATTAAAACTAATTTTAAAAACTTCAGACAACTCAATAGCCCTTAAGTAGGGATCATTAGAACATAAATTGAATAATGGAATTGAACAATTATAGCCCAACACTAAAACTAAAGGTTTATCAAAAAACTTATAAAAGCGAAGATATAGACCAGCAGTATCAATGAATAGGATACTGTTCCAGTCCATCAACTTAGCTAAAGTTGTATTGATTAAAACTCGATTAACATCATCTCCAAAGGTTCCAAAGAAAAGAGGTTTACAAGCAGAACGGCTAAAACAAGCATGCAAAATTGATTTAAGATCAACCTTCTCAAGTCCACAGGGGAATACAGTCAAATTAACTACCTCCACTTAAATTTAAATTTAAAATAGATGAAATTAAGTCGCGATTTTCAAGAATTCTTACCTCATCAGCAGGAATGGTAGAAGCAAGTGAATTAAGAATACCAATCAGCATGGAGACTTTACTATCATAATTTTGGAAGGATGCTTTAACTCTGATACATAAAAGATATACATCTCCAAACCCGTTAATCCTCCTAACAAGGGAAAAGGAGAAATCTACTGGTAATTTTACTATTATTTCACGTAGTAATGATTCATTCCTAACATTCCTAAAAGATATTGCACCCAGCATCATATATCTTCCAAGACCAGTAGAATAGATGGCAATACATTTTGAAACTGAAAATTTCAATGTAACTTTGAAAACTTTCTCATCAAAATGCTTCACATTAATTTTAGGATAAATCAAATTGATAGAACAATCTTTAGAATCATTTCTCTTCACTTGATCATCATCTCGCCTAGCTTTAATGTAACGATAAGCAATAAAACACACCCACATTGGAATAATGAGAATTGGATTAAGGAGAAAAACAATTATAGTGAGCAAGATAGGAATTAAACTCAGCATTACTCCTCAAGAAAAATTGGAGATAAAAGTAAAAAAGAACAGTTAAGATAGTCGTCGAACACCGAATGATAGGTAAACATCGAATATTTAACCTACAATTATAAAATCATAGTTAGGAATAGTAGGTGAAAAATTGAGTGAAATAGAATTAAAAGCTGAAGAGCTAAAAGTACTAGCAGATAAAACTAGATTGAAAATTATGAGCTTATTGAGAGAAAGAAGAGAACTAAGCCTAAGTGAAATTTCTATATTAACAGGTAAAGCTAAGTCAACAATAGCTGAACATTTGAAACTACTATTAAAAAATGGATATGTTAACAGGAAAACAGTAGATAAGAAATTTCTCTACTTCTTAACCGAAAAGGGATTAAAAGTTCTCCCAATGCTAAAAAAGGAAACCCCAGAAATAAAAATTGAAGAAATAAGTATAGAAGAAAGGGGAATATTAAAGCCGCTATATGAAATTGACAAATTAACTAGAGGAAGAACATACTTAATACTAGCAGCTACAGCTGGATTATCAATGATAATATTAGGATATCTGCCACTATCATCAGTAATTCTTTCAGGAGTGATAGGTTTAATATTAGGACTACTAAGAATAACTTCATCAAAATTTATTGAAGGTGCATTAACGTATGCTGTCTTCACAACTTTATCTACAATTTTAAGAGTAGGTGAGATGAAGACATTCCTTTCAGCCTTACTATCAATATTAATGTCAGCTTCACTCTCATTCGTAATCTTCATGCTTGTAGGAGGAGTTATCTTTTTAGGAGTTAAACTCATAATTGAGGAAAAGTAATAGTAAGTGGGGAGAAAGTTGGCTAAAACTTGTCCCGAATGTGGAGGCGAAATGATTTTTGATAGAAGAAGATACGTCTATGTCTGTAGAGCTTGCGGCTTAACTCTAACAAGGTTTGAATTAGACAAGTATAGAGAAAGAAGAAGATTTAAGGAGAATGAAGAGGACTCATGGAAGAAAGAGTATTTAAAGTGGTGGCTAAGCTCTAAAAAATAGGTAGAAAAGATGCGGAGGAATCTCTTCCGAGTTGAGATTATAAGTATTGGAGAGGAACTCCTTATAGGAAAAATAGTCAACACAAATGCTTCATGGCTTTCTAAAAAAATCACTGAAAATGGAGGAAAAGTCAATAGAATTACGGTTATAGGCGACGACATTAATGAAATAGCTTCAGTTCTAAAGGAAGCCATATCAAGAAAACCAAATCTAATAGTAATTACAGGTGGATTAGGCCCCACCTACGATGACAAAACAGCATTAGGAATAGCAGAGGCAACAAACAGGAAAATAGAGTTAAACATGGAAGCATTAAGAAGAATAGAAGAAACTTGTAAAGTGAAAAAATTAGAGTTAAATGAATCAAGAATGAAAATGGCATACATACCAGCTGGAAGCAAAATTATAGAAAATCCAATTGGACTAGCACCAGGTATACTAATAGAAGAGAAGGGAGTAAAAATAGTTGCATTACCAGGAGTTCCGGAAGAAATGAAAGCAATGTTCAATAAACACGTAGTCAAAATGATTAAAGGTAAAAAATACCATGAAGTAGAATTACACATAGAAAATATTTATGAAGCAGACTTAGCACCAGTTATAGAGGACATTGCGAATAAAAACCCGCAAATATATTTGAAATCTCATCCAAGGATTACGAAAAACAAGCCCTACATAATTCTGCACCTATACACCAATAAAAAATCAAGAGATGAAATATTAAAGATATGTGAAGAATTAAAAATGAAAATTATAGAACTTGGTGGAGATATAATTAGAGTCATTGGTGATTAACATGTATTCAATAATGATTATAGGTACAGCAGGCTCAGGTAAAACAGCATTAACTGCAACCTTCTCAGAATGGTTGAAGGATAATGAAAGAAGCATAGGTATATTAAATTTAGACCCAGGAGTAAAATGGCTTCCCTACGCACCAGACATAGATATTAGAGAATATATAGACTTTGAAGCAGTAATGGAAAAGTATAATTTAGGGCCAAACGGCGCATTAGTAGCCTGCATAGACATGATAGCAAACCACTTAGGAGAAATAAAAGATGAAATAGACTCACTAGAGCCAGAATTTTTATTAGTAGATACACCAGGACAAATGGAATTATTTGCATTCAGATCGGTGGGACCCTATATAATATCTAAAATAGGTGGAGAAAACATTATAGTTCTATGCCTACTAGACTCAATATTCACAAAAAATCCAAGCAGCTTCGTATCAGCACTACTTTTATCAACCTCAGTCCAATATAGATTTCTAAAACCACAAATAAACGTAATATCAAAATCAGATCTACTAACCTTAGAGGAAAAAGAGAAGATTGAACATTGGATAGAGAATCCAGAAGAATTAAAAATGGCCTTAATAGAGAGAGAGCAAGTTCTACGGAGAGAATTAAACAAAAAATTAATTGATGCAATAAGCTCTGAATTACTAGCAGACCTAGTATTCACATCAGCAACAACATGGGAGGGGCTAGACAATTTATTTGCAATAATCCAAAGAATATGCGCTGAAGTGTAGATGATGTTTAATTTTATAAATGTAAAGCAACTGTAAGTAGTTGGGGATAAAAGTGAAAATAGTTGACGAAATCATTGAGAAAGTAAGAACTGAAAATAGAAAATACTTATTGGAGCATGAAGCAAAGAAAATATGTGAAGCCTATGGAATACCAGTAACAAAATTCAAGGTAGCAAAAAATATTGAAGAAGCAATAAAATTCGCAAATGAAATAGGTTACCCAGTTGTATTCAAGATAATCTCACCAGACATAATCCATAAAACAGATGTAGGAGGAGTAATACTAAACATTAAAAATAATAAAGAAGCAATGGAAGCCTACAACCAAATAATTGAAAATGTAAAAGAAAAGACCCCTAATGCGAGAATATATGGAATATTTGTTCAAGAAATGGCCCCAGAAGGAATAGAGGTGATAGTAGGAGCACTAAAAGACCCTCAATTTGGACCAACATTAATGTTTGGATTAGGAGGGATATTCGTAGAAATACTAAAGGATGTCACATTCAGAATAGCACCGCTCTCAAGGGAAGAAGCAAAGGAAATGATCATGGAGATAAAGGGATACCCCCTTTTAAAGGGATATAGGGGAAGGCCGCCGTCAGATGAAGAAGCAATAATCGACATAATATTAAAAGTCTCCCAATTAGTAATGGACTACCAACAAATAAGCCAACTCGATCTAAATCCAATCTTTGTATATGAAAAAGGTGCAAAGGTAATTGATGCGAGGATTATACTAGAATGAATCCTAAAGAAGAAAAACTAAAAGAACTAAGAAGAGAAATAGAAGCCATCAGGAATGAAATAGATAAACATAAAATGAAGTTAACCGAGAAAAGAAAGAAACTTAAGAAGTTAATTGAAAGAATAAAAAAAGAAAAAGAGAAGAATACTCACCTAACATCACAAGAAAGAGAAGTAAGAAAAAAACTCAAAGAAAAATACTCTAAGATAAAAGAAATAAAAAAGGAAATATCCACATTAAAATTTTCTCTAAGAAATAGAATTGAAGAAGTAACAGAAATAAGAAGAAAAATAAACAAGTGGAAAAATATAGAAGAAAAATTAAATAACATTAAAAAAGAAATAGAAAAACTTGAATGGTACTATCAAACACACCCACTAACAAAGGAAAAAGAAAAAGAAGTAATAAGCGAAATAATTAACTTAACAAAGAAAAAGAAACATCTAGAAAAACTAATAGAAATGAAAGAAAAAGCACTTGAAAGCGAAGTTGAAATACAAGTAAATAAAATAAAAATTGAATATGCAAAAAAGAAACTAGAAGAAATATCCAAACAAATACCGCCAATCAAAAACAAGCTTAAAGAAATATTGCAAGTGAAAAAGATGAGGAGAGAAATAATACTACAGTTAAGAGAGGAAATTGATGAGTTAAGGAAAAAGTTAAAAGAAGAACAGGCCAAAATAAGAATTTTAAGGGAAGAACTAAGAAAGAAACAAGAAGAATATAACAAAATCAATGAAGAACTAAATCAAGAAAAGAAAAAAGAAATTCTAATGAAGTTAGTTGAGAAAGCTAAAGAAAAACTTAGAAAGGGTGAAAGACTAAGCTTTGAAGAATTCAAAGCTTTAATGGAAGTAGATAAAAACATTACAACATCATTATAATTAATATTTATCTAGGTAAATAGACAAAATGATATGTGAGACACAATGCAAAATGAAGAAAAAAAACTACTACAAAGGAAAATATTAGTCCTCTGCGTTGACAGAGATAATGATATTGGAATGGTTACAGGTATAGAAACACCGATAATAGGAAAGGAAGAAAATTTAAAGATAGCAACAAAATTCGCGATGAAAGCACCAGAAGATTCCGATGTAAACGCTATTTTCGCAGGTTTAGGATTATATGAAGAATTAAGAAAGAAAAACATTCCATGTGAAATTGCAACCATTACAGGTGAACCTAAAAGTGGATTAACCGCAGACATGAAAATAATTGGAGAATTAGAAGACGTGTTAAAGAAGTTCCCAGCTGACGGGGTAATATTAGTTTCAGATGGAGCAGCAGATGAAGTAATTATACCAGTAATTCAATCTAGAATTCCAATAATATCCGTCAGAAGAGTATTAGTTCAACAGCAAAGAGGAGTAGAAGAAACATATATACTAATTGCAAGATATCTGAGAAGAATAATTGAAGAACCACAATATGCAAAAATGTTCCTTGGAGTACCAGGAGTAATATTTCTACTTCTAGCTGCAATGTATATTGCAGGATATGCACAATATACTACACTAGGTGCATTAATAGTTATTGGTGTAGCCTTTGTAATAAGAGGCTTCTCCATCGATAAAATAATAATGCAGTGGTGGGCTTCATCACCCGTTATTCTCCTCACTGGCTTCATAACCCTAATAGCAGGAATAGCTGCAATATACGCAGGGCTAAACAATGTATTCACAGAAATACAGATAAATCCAGATGCCATGGGAAACATACCTAGACTAATTGGACTATTTTTAGGTAATGCCACAGACATATTTCTAGTTGGACTTGGCATATTACTTGCAGGAAGAATGATTGACAAATACTTAAGAGAAAAACCAAAACTATGGCATGATTTTATAGGACTAATATTCCTAGCGACAATTAGAGAAGTACTCCAGAACATCTCAATTATGTTAACCACACCAGGAATAGGTTATGAACTTCTCATAGCATCATTAATAATAACAGCAGGAATATGTTCCAGCTTAATAGTTATATTCACCTTAATTGACAAAATAAAGGAGAGAAAACGCAGTAGAAGTGAGGATAGAAAATGACTAAAATTGCAATTATCGGTGGATCCGGCTTAGAAAAAGCATTAAAAAGCATTAAAACAAAAATGATTGACACTCCTTATGGTCAAGTAGAAGTAGACTATGCACTTCTAGGCCAAAAAGAAGTAATATTTCTACCAAGACATGGCAAGGAACATGAAAAACCACCACACATGATTAACTACAGAGGAAATATCTGGGCTTTAAAAAAACTGGGAATAGAAAGAATTATTGCATCAAATGCAGTTGGAGGAATTCGAGATGGATTAAAGCCGGGAGACTTCATAGTAATACATGACTTTATCGACTTCACAAAGAAAAGACCATTAACATTCTACGACGGGCCAAAGGTTATACATATCGATGTAACAGAGCCGTATTGTCCAGAAATTAGATCAATACTAATAAGCACAGCAAGAAAAATCTCTGAAAGAGTATGGAATTCAGGAGTATATGCATGTATGGAGGGGCCAAGATTTGAAACGCCAGCAGAAATAAGAATGTTAAGACTATTAGGAGCAGACGTCGTTGGGATGACAAGCGTCCCAGAAGTTGTTCTAGCAAGAGAACTAGGAATATGCTATGCTTCACTATGCATAGTCACGAATTACGCTGCCGGCATACAGGAAAGAATAACTGCAAAGGAAGTCTCAGAAATAATGAAAAGAAAGATACCGCAAATCCTAGAAATATTTAAAGAAGCAATTGAAAAACTACCTGGAAAAAGAAGTTGTAAATGTATGCTCATTTAAATCTAGCTTAAAATTCTATCAAGTCTGTTAAGAAGTTCATATCCACTTTTTGTAACAACAACCATTTCTTCAATTCTCACTCCACCAATTTTTGGAAGATAAATTCCAGGCTCAATTGTAATTACGTTTCCAGCTTGTAAGATATCTTGACTCGTAGCGTTAACTCTCGGGTCCTCATGTACACTTAAACCGACACCATGACCTAAACCGTGAGTAAAATATTCTCCATAACCTCTCTCAGAAATAACTTGTCTGGCTACAGCATCAACATTAGAAGCTTTCACACCATCTCTTATAATTTCTAACGCCGAATCTATTGCAGAAACAATACAATCAAACATCTTATCATACTCTTTTTTCGGAGAACCAACAACCACTGTTCTAGTAATATCTGAACAATATCCACCATATCTAGCACCAATATCAATAACTATGAGCTCGCCACTCTTAATCTCCTTCTGGGAAGATAATCCGTGGGGAAAGGCAGAACGCCATCCAGAAGCAACAATAGTCTCAAAGGAAAACCATTCAGCTCCTTTCCTTCTCATAGCATACTCAGCTTCAGCAGCAACATCGATTTCCTTTAATCCCTCACTTAGAGCATTAACTGCCGTCACCATACCATGTTCAGCAATTCTCAATGCACTCCTTATAAGTTCAATTTCAGCTTCATTCTTAACCGATCTTAACTGTCTAATTATCTTTGAAGCAAAAACAAAGTTATATGATTCTCCTTTATTAATTAACTCACTATACAATGGAATAGACATCGAATATTCTTCAATACCTATCTTACCATCAATTATCCCATACTCTCTTAATACTGACAGGATATACTCACATAGCTTTATACTCCTCTCGACACTTATAACCCTCACATTTCGACTATTCTTAATTGCATCTTCATATTCTAATTTAGGAACAAATAAAACAGGTTCAAAATCCTGTGCAATTAGTAAAGCTAGTCCCCTCTTAAAGTTGGACAGATAATATAGATTCTCTCTGCCAGAAATGATAAAAGCACTTAATTCTTCCTCTCCCATTAGTTTTTTAATAGATGAAACCCTATCCCTAAATATGCTATCACATATCATCCAACCACCACGGTGATTAATATTGATTAGCAAGTCAGATATTATAAAGATTACACTTGAAACAAGAAAAAGTTTAGGTTATACTCATACAAGTATCCCAAACATATTGAAGATTGAAGTCGATGAGCTAAATAAAAGAATGTACATACTGTGTGGTGATAGATCAGATAAATCAATTCTAATGGGACCAGGCGGAAGAGTCTTATATCAATTAACAAGAAAATTAAACTTCAAAGTTATAGTTGTAAGATCATTAACCGACATAATTGTTAAAATTGAAAGAATAAAACAGGCTATAGACAAAGCAAATGAAATATTAAATAAAGACGTACCTGAAGAAGTAAGAAGGGTCTTAAGAGATAGAATTGTACCATTAGCATACAGTGAGATTAAAAATCCATTAAAGAGAATACTCCCAGAAATGAATAAAACAAACATTAAAGTAGCAGTAGCATTTTCAGGTGGAGTTGACAGTGCCACTTCATTAATCTACATGAAAAAGCTAGGTCTAAAACCATTAGCTATTACAGTAAAGGCAGGGCCCTACATAATTCCACCACATAGAGAAAAAAGAATTAGAGAATTTGCAGCAAACAATAAAATAGAATTAAAAATAACAAGGCCAAAAGAAAAATTCAACAAAATAATTGAAAAAGCAATGAAGGGACATCAAGTACCATGTAGAAGATGCCATGAAATAACTGAGAAAACTATCTATGAAAAAGTTAAGGAGGCAAAGATAAAAATAGTAGTTTTTGGAGATATGCTCCCAACAGGTCGACACTCACTACAATTTAATGAAGAAAATGAGATATTAAGAATAAATCTACCAGCTCTCCTATCATTATGTAAGATGGATACAATAATAATAGCAAAACAACATGGACATTTAGGTACAAGCTTTAAGTATGGATGCCCATTAGTTAGATTAACATTCAAGAAGCATAAACACTTGAAAATAGCTGCAATTCAAAGAGTGCTCAGAGAGACAAGAGCTGGAATACTAGAACCTAATCAAGCTCTCAAATATATTAAAGATATCTTAAAGCTTTAACATATTCTAGGAAGAGGCATTCCAACTGGCGGCTCAATAATACGTTTACCTCCAATAGTAGTCTGTAACACAACATAGCCAATGGGTTCACTCTTTACCTCACCAATGATCCTTGCATCTCTACCAATATCAGTTGACTTAATAGCTTCCAAAACAGCCTCAGCTTTACTTGCGTCAACACCTAAAACAGCTCTACCCTCACATGCTAAATATAATGGATCTAATCCAAGCATTTCACATGCAGCTTTCACCTCGTTTTTAATAGGAATTTCATTTTCATATATTAAGATACAAGTCTTCGATTTCTTGGCCATTTCATTCAACGAAGAAGCTAGTCCACCACGTGTAGGATCTTTTGCCGCTGAGATACCACCAATCTTCAAGGCCTCCTCCATTAATGGCCAAAGTGGAGCTAGATCAGAAGTAATATCACATTCAAAATTCAGTCCCTCTCTCACAGATAATAAAGCTATTTCGTGTTCCCCGATTGTTCCAGTAACAATTATTTTATCACCGGGCCTTAGCCCAGAGTCCTTTATTACCTTCCCCTTCTCAACTAAACCTATACCAGTAGAAGCAATAACTATTTTATCCAATTTACCCTTAGGCATAACCTTGAAGTCTCCGCCAATAATTGCAATATCTAAACTATCGGCGATAGAAATCATGGAAGAAACTATTCTTTCAAGATCAGATATGGAAAAACCTTCCTCGACAATTATGTCATCCAGTACTGCTAATGGCCTTGCACCCATAACAGATAAATCATTTATAGTGCCAGTTATAGCTAACTTGCCAATATCACCGCCAGGAAAGAATAGAGGCTCAATGGTATAACCATCAGAAGTAAATACTAATTCGAAGTCTCCAATAGGTATTGAGGCCCCATCATCTAGATCCCATAATCCAAGACCATTAAAAACTCTACCCCGCTTAACCCTAGAAATAATTACCCTATTAATTAAATCTGCCATAGCTTCTCCACCACCACCATGAACAAGTTCGATTCTATCACTCATCGTCAACTTCATCTCCCCCTAAACCATAATACTTAATAGTCAGCTTAAAAGTAGCGATTAACGAATAGATCAGTGAGGGGATGTGATGAGCTTCTACCAAGGAAAAGATCTACGAAAACCAACTGGAGGAAGAATTAGGCCACATAGAAAAAAGAGGAAATATGAACTAGGAAGACCTCCAACCGAACCCATACTAGGAAAAGAAGAAATAAGAAAGATAGAAAGAGTCAGAGGAGGAAACATAAAGGTCAGATTAAAAGTATCATTTTTCGCAAATGTAACCGATCCTAAAACAGGAAAGACACAGAGAGTAAGAATATTAAGAGTAAAACATAATCCAGCTAATCCAGACTATTCTAGGAGAGGCGTAATAACTAGGGGAGCCATAATTGAGACACCAATAGGAGAAGCTAGAGTGACATCAAGACCAGGACAAAACGGTATTGTGAATGCAATATTAACTGAAAAGTAAGGCGGTAAATTTGCGTAGAAGAAATAAAATAGTAATTTGGCCTATTTATTTCAACTCTAAAATTAGTAGAAGTAGAGGTAGAAAAGTACCACTAGACCTGGCAATAGAAGATCCGAAAGCTGAGGAAATCTACCAGGCTGCAGAAAAAATGGGCTTAAACCCAATAATAGAAGAAGATAAAGCCTATCCAAAAATGTGGTGGAGGGAAAGGGGAAGAGTCTTAGTTGACAAAAAAAAGAGTAAAACAAAGACATTAAAGGAAATTGCAATTCAATTAAAAGAATTAAGGCTTAGGTATAAAATGAGAAGTAAGAAAAAATTAAAAAGAAATAATTAAAAGAGAATTTTTTAAAAAATTAAAGATAATTAATCACGCTAAACTTATAAGATTATTTTACTATTCATATCCCGCACTTCGGGGATGATTCATTGAAGCAACATGGAAAAGTTCTCCACATAACAAAGGGAAGAATGATTCTAGTAAAAGCAACAACTGCACCACCAATCAACTCTAAAGTCTTTGACAGAAAGGGAAGAGAAGTAGGTTATGTTTATGATGTTTTTGGACCTCTAAAGTCACCCTATGTTCTAGTTAAAACTAAAGAGGATCCTGAAAAAGTTAAGCATATAGTTGGAGGAAGAGTATTTTTTCTTTCATCCTCTAAGAAGAGGAGGTTTTCTAGTTGGAGAAGGATGAAACGCAGGTAGGAAAATGTCCTGAATGCGGAAGTAGAAATCTCATAAGAGATTATGAAAGAGCAGAAATAACATGTCTAAATTGCGGGTTAGTAATTAGCGAAAGAATTGCTGACCCAGGACCAGAATGGAGAGCATTCGACCAAGAACAAAAAGAAAAACGTGCAAGAGTAGGAGCTCCAATGACCTTGACAATTCATGATAAAGGATTATCAACGATAATAGATTGGAGAGATAAAGATAGTTATGGAAAGGATTTAACTCCGAGAAGAAGAGCCCAAATATACAGACTTAGAAAATGGCAAAGAAGGGTTCGAGTTTCAGATGCATCAGAAAGAAACCTAGCATTCGCATTACAAGAAATTGAAAGAATAGCCTCACAACTAGGACTACCCAAAAGCATACATGAAGAATCAGCTCTAATCTATAGGAAAGCCGTCGAAGAAAGACTTGTTAGAGGAAGATCAATTGAAAGCATGGCTGCAGCTTCACTTTATGCAGCATGTAGAAGATTTGGAATCCCAAGAACTTT
The DNA here is from genome assembly GCF_058356305.1 of Candidatus Culexmicrobium sp. Lineage (NCBI taxonomy): Archaea > Thermoproteati > Candidatus Culexarchaeota > Candidatus Culexarchaeia > Candidatus Culexarchaeles > Candidatus Culexmicrobiaceae > Candidatus Culexmicrobium > Candidatus Culexmicrobium sp. The sequence continues at coordinate 53,656 of NZ_JBTVBB010000031.1, read as the reverse complement.
GGATGAAATAACCAGGGTTGCACGAGTTGGAAAGAAGGAGATTGGAAGAAGCTATAGATTTATAGCTAGAGAATTACTAAAGAAGATACCTCCGACAAACCCAGTTGAATACATACCTAGACTGATAAGTCAATTAAACTTAGCTGGAGAAGTACAAATGAAGGCCAGTGAAATAGTTCAACAAGCAAGCATAATTGGATTAACATCAGGCAGAGGCCCAATAGGTGTCGCAGCAGCTGCAGTATATATTGCCAGTGTAGTATTAAATAAAAAGAGAACACAAAGAGACATTGCAAACGCAGCAGGAGTAACAGAAGTAACCATAAGAAATAGATATAAAGAACTAGTAGAAAAACTATTAATTGACATCTCCATTTAACTCCCCCACTTTATTTTATATCGAGAAAATTAGAAATACCATAAATTACATTATCATATTTATGGTAGAGTGAGAATAATATGCCAAGAATAAGATTGACTTTAATGGAGAAAAGAGCTATTGAAATAATAAAAAAGGCTGGAGACAACGGAGTTCTCCAAAGTGACCTATGGAAAATACTTGGAACAGACAGTAGAGAAGGCTCAAGAATCGCAATTAGACTAGAAAAGAAAGGAATAATAAATAGAGAACCAACAATACATGAAGGAAAGAAAACATACATTCTAAGATTAATAAAGAGGCCACCCAAAAAGATATCTATAGTAACAGTCAAAGGATGCCCATGCTTTACATGTATAGATTTAACAAGATGTGGAGTAGGACAACCAATAAATCCATTAACATGCAACAAATTGACTAAATGGATAATAGAGCAAACACAATTAAGCTAGAGGAAAATATGATGAGATGGAAAGAAAGACATGATTCCTATTATAGGAAAGCAAAAATTGAAGGCTATCGCTCCAGAGCAGCCTTCAAATTAAAACAGATTATTGAGAAATTCAAGATAATAAAGGAAGGAGACATAGTAGTAGATCTAGGTGCAGCCCCAGGAGGATGGCTACAAGTAGCTAGAGAAATAGTAGGAGAAAATGGATTCATCTTGGGAATAGACCTCGCTGAAATAAGAAGACTTCCATGGAGAAACGTTAAAACACTAAAAATGGACATAACTGCCTCCAAAATAATTGAAGAAATTGAAAGAATACTTCCAAGAAAAGCAGATGTACTTTTATCAGATTTATCGCCAAAGGTAACTGGAATATGGGAACTAGACCATGCAAGACAGATATTCTTATCCGAAAAAGCATTAGAAATTGCTCAAAAAATTTTAAGAGGAGGAGGAAATGTAGTCATAAAAGTATTTCAAGGAGAAATGCTTGAAGCATTTCTAAAGAAAATGAAGGAAAACTTTAAGAAGATAAGATTATATAAACCTCCAGCCTCAAGGAAAGGTAGCGCTGAAATATATGTCATAGGCTTCTCTATGAAGAAAGAATCTCATAAATCTTATCAATTGGAGCATTAGTCCTAACACCCTTAGGATGAAAGTGAGTTCTTGAAGCAAAAAAGCCCATAGACCTCAATCTATTAATCAGTCGGTCAATAGGTGGGGGAGAAATCTTCAATCTACTCGTAAACTTATCAATAACATAAAATGATGGAGGCCCATCAGCTTCATTAATTAAAGTCTCCAAGAAACGAGAAATCAACAATACATCATCAAACTCCTTTTCAAACAATAAATCTAACATGGTTTCTGTAAAACTTTTATCAACAATTCCTCCACACCAAAGAGGCCCACCCCTAAGAAGCCTTGAACTACAATACAAACATTCTCCATCAACTTGGTGGAAAAGATTAGAGGAAAACGTTCGAAAACCACAATTATCACAATAATAGATATAGCCTAAATTTTCAAGAGAAGCATTTGCCTTAGACCTACTTCTCTCAAGCAAACAATATATCCGTATATAATGATCAGTTCCATGCGAAAACAAAACTTTAACTGAAAAATCTAAACTTGCAGCTCTCCTAACCAAAAAGCCTGTGACCAGTCTAATTGCCAATTCATAGCAGAAATCGACTCTCAGAGGAATACAACCATATCTCCTAAAACATACTTTGGGATAAAGCCCACAAAGCACAGCCATATCAGTAGCTGTTAAGCAAAGCATTCCACCATCCTTTAAACCATAAATGGCGGCTTCAACAAAAGGTGCAGGTGAGCCAAAAGGGTCTAAGTCAATAACATCAAATCTCTTCTTAGAAAAAGCATAAAGGTAAAATAAAAGACGAGCGTCTGTACATTCTACATGTATTTTCGATGGAAGATTATTTATCTTTAAATTTTCAATTGCCAATTGAATAGCCAACGGATTCTTATCATTAATTACAACTTCATCAATACCATCAATTTCAACTGCATATCGTAACCCCCTAATCCCAGTTGCAGTAAAGGGGTCACAGACAGTTAATTTACGATTTTTTAACTTCTGATAAGCTTGAATTGCCAACACACTAATATCTCTACAAAAGGCCATCCTCCTATTATAGAAAACTGGTAAGTATGCTGGGTCAAAATGTCCGCTAGAATCTCTAAAATAATCTGGATCAGGAATTAATAGCTTTACTTTACCCTCTCTAATTAACCTCTTAGGGAAATTCATGGCGATTTACCAGTAAGATATTCCTTAACGGTTCTAAATATTATTTCATGAAGATAATTACGATTATGAAATGAAACTTCATAGATCACATAATTTGAAACCTTAAGATTTTTTAAGAAAGATTTACCTAAACGCCAATGAAGCACAGCAATTACTGGCTTTCCACTCCTAAAGGATTTATAGGTCGCCTCCCTAAATTGATAACTCTTCAACTCCATTGGACCTATTTCATCAATTACAATTACATCCGCCTCATTAATCGCATTCAATATAGCATTAACTCCCACATCATTAAGATCATCTAAATTTACATGGTACTTCCCAATTCTAACTCCGGTTCTAAAGTTTACATGTGCAAGCCATCCCTCCCTTAAAGTTAATAGATCAATTATTTTGAATCCCACTCGCCTACCCTTAACCCTAACCTCAGGGCAAATTATACCTCCAATTTTAAAGTTTGATTGTCTAAGTAATTCCATAACCCTGGTACATACAGTTGACTTACCAATTCCGGGTCTTCCAGTTATGAAAACTAGCATAATTCTACCCAAAATACACTAACTTATTAAACTTAAAAGTTCTAACATCTAATTGCAATGGAAAATAAAGAAGAGTTAATAGCAGGATTAGATGATGCAGGTAGAGGGCCAGTTATAGGTCCACTTGTAATTGCAGGTATATTAATGCGAAAGAAAGATGTATATAGACTCTCCCAAATTGGAGTTAGAGATTCAAAGACACTCTCTCCTCAGAGAAGGAGGATATTAGCCGAAAAAATAAAGCAAATAGCTATTAAATGGAAATGTATAGTAATTCCACCCTTAAAAATAGATGAAGCAGTTCAACATAAGAAGCGTACCGGGAGGGGATTACTAAATCAACTTGAAGCAAATGCAATGGCCAAAATTATTCAAGAATTAAAACCACATGTAGCCTATGTAGATGCATCAGATATTAATGAAGAGAGATTCCGCAGATTTATTGAGGAAAATCTTCCAATAAAGATAGCAATAGTATCAAAACATAAAGCTGATAGAAAATTTCTAATAGTTTCAGCAGCATCCATACTAGCCAAAGTGATTAGAGATGAAATAATTGAGGAATTAAAAAGAAAATATGGTGATTTTGGATCTGGATATCCATCAGATCCCAAAACAAGATCATTCTTAGAGAAATGGATTAAAAAACATAAGAAACTTCCAGGAATCGTGAGAAAAAGTTGGAAGACTATTAATAAATTAAAGGTGAAAAATCAACTAAAAAATTAAATAACTTTTCATGATTCTGAAAAAGCAAAGCCAACAACAGTAATTGTTCTGAAAAGACGCTTCAACTTAAAAACATGAGGCTTGTATAAATAAAATGGTTCATCATAAGTAGGAGTAGTGGAAGCATTATTCTCTGAAATACCTAAGATCTTTGCTATAGCGTATATCTCATTCCTTCCACCCAACACTTGAAAAACACCTCTCCCCAAATCCAGTCTTCTCAATAAAATGAAGGGTAACTTAACTTTATCATGTATTTCTGATGGAAGTAATTCTGCTAGTCTTTGTAGTTCATCCTTATCGAAAATTAATGAAGCCCCACCCCGAGTCTTTACCATCGGCTCGATTGAGTTGAGAAGTTGACTTAGAGTTTTAAATTCCTTGGGCAAATGATCATTTATACGTTCAACATCTGAACGCCAAATCCTATTCAGTATACGTGAAATAGATTCAATATCACGATGATACATTTTACTTCTACCTCTTAGAAAAACGTGCAGTAACCATGGCATGAGCTTTATCAAAGGGTTCTAAATGTACTGTACTAACTATATTAAATCCACGTTTTTCAAGAGTTGCAATTTCACGCTTATAGACTTCTGAGGGTTCTAAAGTTACATCAACACTTCTAGCCTTAATAGCAAGCATTATGTCTCCTTCATCTCTTAAAAACATGTCAGCATTATCAGCCAATAATTTTGCCTGTTCAGGTTGAGCTACATCACAATAAATAGCGTCAACTTCCTCCAGTATAATTGTTCTATATGTTTGAGGAATACGGGCGTCTGCTAATATTGGGATCATATTCTTTCTTTTTTCACATACAGTTATTAACTCTCTTACAACTCTTGGAGCAAATTCCACACAGTAAACTATACCATCTGGACCAACAATATCAGAGACATGACTTGCAGTGGTACCAGTTGCAGCACCCAAGTATAGAACCCGTGCTCCAGGCTTTATTGGAATGTACTCTACACCCTTTAATATTGCAGCTGCAAGTTTACTTCTATAGGCATTCCAAACTCTATATTCAACACCCTCATATTCAATTAACATTTCACCATAAACTTTAAATCCTGGAGAGAAATTTATAGTTGCCAGCCGTTTAGATCCATCTTCAAATTCAGCCCAGAAAATACCTTCAAATTTTTCATGTGGATAAATCGTAGCCAAGTCATTTCACCTCCTCTTTCTTCTCTTCCTCTTCTTCTCCTTCCGCTCTCTTTTAACTCTAATTCTCTTAGGTGGTTTTGCATATATTTTCTTGATTTCTTCAATCCTTTTTTCCAAGTCACTTTTAAGTTCATCTGCAATATATGTGCCTGTAAATGCATCAACTCTCGCTGCTATAGTTAGTTTCCCTGCTAGGGCTCGGGCAATCTTTCCCCTCTGCCATTTTGGTGCTCTATGAATTTCTGGACACTGAAATATCACACCATGTTTTGGTGGCTTTGCTCCTGTTCTAAGCGCCCTAAATAATGCTTTTTCAGCACCCAAGACTTGAATTGTACTAGCAGGCATTTTAGCCAACTCTTCAAGACCGCCTGCTAGAGATATTAGTCTTGCTCCAATTAATGGACCTATGAGAGCCTTAATATTAGGAGCTACTTCGTCCATTGTCTGATTAATATACTCCTCTAAGCTCTCTCTCATGGAATACATGTCCTTAATGATCGAGGAAAACTGCATCATAGGTTTTACATCAAAATCTGCGATATCCGCTCCAATAGAAGTATTTGAATATTTCTCAATCTTCTTAGCGCGTCCTTCAGGTATTCCTAATTTTACTAAATTATCTTTAGTAAATTTTGAACGTAATCCCAACAATGAAACTAAACGCACGAATACTCGATGATCTCTGATTAGATCATTTAACTCTGGAAAATGTATACCATACCATTCTCGGAGTCTTGTTACTAGGAGATTTATAGATTTATTTAAGTCGTCAATTGCATTTATTGCTTGTGCAACCAGTAAATCTCTTTTCTCAGCTGCTTCCCTTAACCTCTTCCTCGTCAAAAGCATAGAAACTGAGAAAATAAAGTTATCTATTTGTTCATAAGAAGAAGCAAGACCTAACTTTAAGAGAATGTCCTTTAAATTGCTTCTAAATTTTCTTGCAACATCATTTCCAGGCTCTACACGTATAGGAATATCAGTAATAGACCTAATAGTCGAAGCTAATTTTTCATCTTCAACAATTATAGTGTTAACTTTAAATCCTGTTAAGCGATTATGTAATTTTTTAATTTCATCAATTACTTCACCATGCTCTAAAGCCAAAATTTTCTCAACTACAATTTCAGCCTTTCTAGGGAGTTCCTCAAATAACAAAATATTTCCGTTGCTATCACAGACAAAGATAGCAAACATAGTGTCAAGAACATATATTCTACCATTATCACTCAAATTCATCACCACACTATTAATGAAGTTTTCGCAATCCCTTTAAATTTTTTACATAATATGTAATAAGGGTTAAGTCTAATGGGCATTAACCTAGCAGTTACCTTATCTTCACTGAAAATGAAAAATCCATTAATGTTAGCTTCAGGAATTCTTGGAAATACTGGAGCAATACTCAGAAGGGTAGCTAGATTAGGTGTAGGCGCAGTAGTTACCAAGTCCATTGGACTAAAACCTAAGGAGGGATATTCCAATCCAACTATAGTTGAAGTAGACTGCGGTTTCATAAATGCAATGGGATTACCAAATCCAGGAGTAGAAGAATTTGTAGAAGAGTTAAAAATTGCGAAGAAAGGCAATGTTCCAGTAATAGTATCAGTTTTTGGATCAAATGAAAGGGAATATGCTGAAGTCGCATATAGAATGGAGGAAACTGGAGCCGATGCAATAGAATTAAATCTCTCATGCCCACATGCAAGTGGTTTAATACAGTTTTCTCAAGATCCTGAAAAAACATTCGAAGTAGTAGAAAGAGTAAAGAGCACTGTAAAAATCCCAGTATTTGCAAAGTTAACAGCAGAAGTAGCAAACATTGTTGAAATTGGTAAAGCAGCTGAAAAAGCTGGCGCCGATGGTATAACTGCAATAAATACTTTAAAGGCTATGGTTATAGACATTGAAGTTGCAAGACCAATTCTATCAAACTTATTTGGAGGTTTATCTGGAAGAGCAATAAAACCAATCGCCATCAGATGTGTCTATGAGCTATACAAGGAGTTGAATATACCAATAATAGGTGTAGGTGGCATATTAGACTATAGAGACGTAATTGAATTTATGATGGCAGGTGCTTCAGCAGTACAAATCGGCTCAGCAATCGCTATAAAAGATTTAGAGATCTTCAATGAAATAATAGTAAGTTTAAAGGAATACATGGTAAGGAAGGGTTACACCAATTTGAAGGAAATAATTGGATTGGCTCATAGAGGGGGAATAGTATGATTCATAGACCAATACTATGCAAAATAACTAAAATTGTAAATGAAGCCATAGATAGGAAAACAATTACAGTTAAAGTCCCAGAGATAGCTGAAAAAGCAATGCCTGGTCAATTTATAATGGTCTGGGTAATAGGTATTGATGAAATACCCATGGGTATTTCAAATATAGGTAAAGAGGAAATATCATTTACAGTCCATAAAGTTGGAGATGCAACTACAGCTCTACATGAAAAGAGAGTTGGAGACATAATAGGTATAAGGGGACCCTATGGAAATGGCTTCAAAATAACTGGGAAAAAAGTACTTGTAGTTGGTGGAGGAACAGGAATGGCACCATTAATACCATTAATAGAAAAAATGACTGAGAAAGAAATGGACATAACAGTCATAAACGGAGCAAAAACAAGGGAAGAACTACTATTCCTTAAAAAGTTACAGAAATGGCATAGAGAAAAAAAGATTGACTTAATAATAACAACTGATGATGGTAGCCTTGGGATGAAGGCTATGGCATCAGATGTTGTTAAACAAGTTATTGAGAAAAAAGGGATCGATGAAGTATATGTCTGCGGGCCAGAAAAAATGATGGTTAAAATATTAGAGATAACTGGGAAATTAAATGTACACTTACAAGCTTCACTGGAGAGGTATATGAAATGTGCAATTGGAATCTGTGGGTCATGTACTCTAGACCCATTAGGATTAAGAGTATGTAAGGACGGTCCAGTATTCTCCAGTGAAGTTTTGAGAAAAATAAGCGAACTAGGAAAGTATAGGAGAAATGCATCTGGTATAAAGGAGGTAATCTAAAAAAGTTTAAGTATAGCATTTCACATCACATATGTGGTGATAGAAAATGCCAAGTCACGGTTCACTTACGAAGGCTGGAAAAGTAAGAGCAGCTACACCTAAAATTCCGCCTAAACCAAGAACTAATCCGTTTCCAAGAAAGAGAAGTAGAAGAAACTATTTTAGACGAGTAGTCATGGGCGGTCTACCCTGGAAAAAGAGGCGTTAGGTCATTCTACTCTAAAATCAGAATTATCCTTTCCTTAAAATTTACCCAGCTTACTCAATATAAGCTTACTGTCTTTGAACATTATCTCTCCATTTCGCAATTACATGTTTAGTCCCAATATGAGAATCTTAATTTTAATAATTACTTGCTGATACTAGATGTAATTTTCCAAACGATTATTGTTACATCTTGACATAGTACATACTGTTAGGCATACTAAAAGAGTATTGTATGCACATGTACATAAATGAAGCAAGATTAAAAATTTGAAGTTAGTTGCATTAATAATGGTTCAGCGTATTATTTGATTTCACTTTTATATATTGAAATATTCTTCTCATTCCTATTCCAATCTCACTTATAAATATCGGTAGGTCAGTTTCATCCATATAATTCCACTTCTTATTAATATTAAAATTTCATGTAAACATCGTTCATTGTCAGTTGAGGTTTTTGGAGGTTGTAATTGTTTCATGAATTATGATGTTTCTCTTAGCTAGCTCTCTAGCAAATTTTTCAAACATACTTGGTGTTAGAGCTATTTCTGGTGGAATTATTCCTGGACCTTTTACTTCATCCCTAACAATCATTCTAGCCATAATGGCGCATGGAAAACCACTAGTTCTCCCCATAGAAGTAATTTTCTCCTCTGGATCATAATAGTCAATCATCTTGTAATTACAGTGAATCTGAGCGTTATCTTTTAATCCAATAACATCTACAATTAATATTGTTAAGTCCTTATCATCCTCCTCCATTTTTAGCTTCTCATTTAATAGTTTAGCTGATAAATGGAATGGTGATATCATTACGTTATTGATCTTTATGGGGTCAACATCAAAGAAGCCTAGTTCTCTCAGAACCTTGATTTTTTCAGCATGTCCTGGCCATCTAATGGTTTTCTCAGCCATGTTTGAAATATGCTTCATTGTGTAGATTAATGTGGATAATCCATCAGTATAGAAGCATTCTAACTCGCCCAATTCTGGATCTGTAAAAACTTCAATTCCTGAAAGAGCTGGAACATAAATGATTTCTCCATTTTTAACTATTCTTGCAGGTCTAATATATTCTCCAATTAAACTTTCAACAGAAAAAACTATTTTATAGTCTAGGGGTGGTGTTGGATTTAAAGGAATACCTCCAACTCTTATGTAGGCTTCATTAACTTTTTCCATTTTACTTGCACCATAAGCTACAAGCATGTTACTTAAGCCTGGAGCTACACCACAACCTGGAACTATAGTCACGCCAGCCTTTCTGGCTTCTTCGTCCAAATCTAATTGTTCTTTTTCAAATGCTAAGTCTACAAGATTTACGCCAGCTTCAATAGCAGTTTTATTTGTATGAACAACAAATTTATGCGGTAATGCACCTAGAATACACTCATGATTTTTCATTATCTTAAGAAGGGAATTTTTATCCATTACATCCATTTTAACGGTTGATAACCTTTCATCCTTCACTGATTCTTCCAAAATTTTTAATCTTTGAACGTTAATGTCTATAACTGTCACTTTACTTACATATTTATCTTTAACTAAATCTTTCACAATAGCGAAACCCATAGGACCTGCTCCAAGAACTAGCATTCTCACATATATCACCTAAGTAAAGCTATTATGACTATGTATTATACATAGATTTCGATTACTTGGAAAATTCATTTATTCTTAATCCACTTTTCTAGGAATAACTGTAGGCTAGATAAGTCCTTATTATTTATCGCATTGAGAAGTTTCAGTATTAAATTTCTTGAGCGCTTACTCCATGAAATTAATGTGATCTCAAGAGTAAAATTAGGTAGAAGGATTTTAGGAGTGACAATTTTAAATCGATTCCTAGAAATTTGAATAACATTGCCATATACCAGGCTGTCTGAAAATTTCTTGGAATTATATAGACGTTGTAATTCTCGGTCTATTGGAGATATTGTTGACTGAGTTCTGATTATATGGTCAAGTATATCTGAATATTTATGTCTTAAGTGGCTAATAATATTAGTCTTGGGTAGTCCTTTACTTGAAAGTTTAATTGCATCTTCCTCTATATAGCTCATCACAATGCTTAAAACATCTAGCTTTGCATATAGGTCTCCAAATCTCTCCAAAACTTCAATTAATTCATTAGTGAAAAATCTAACTGATTTTCCAATTAAACCTTCTAGAAAACTTATAATTAGAAATCTCTGTTTATCATTATGCTTTTCAATCGTCATAGTTAGATCATAATATGCTGGAAGTGTTCTATCACCATAAATCTTAACTGAAATAAAATACTTAGAGTAGTCTAAAAAAATAAAGAAACCACTCTTAGAAAGAGACTTAACTATTGACTCCAACTTTTTAATTGAACTTCTAAACTTCTTTCTTGAAGCAAATTTAAGGGCATCATCAAGTATTGAGTCAATTATCGGTTTAGGAAGAAATCTAGAAATGGGTGAAAGTTCCATTATAATGTAATTTCTAGAGAAGCCTTGATGAAACAGGTCACAAGCAATATTAAAGCAAACATCCCTCCTAATTTTAAATATTCGTTCAAGATAAGCATCAAACTCGGATTTATCACCAATAAAATTTAAATTCGAAAGTCTAGTTAATATGCCATCGTTATCATTTTCATTCAATATCAAATATTGAATTAAAGCAGTATCAACCTTAAATTCCAATACAAACTACCCCATTATATACCACTAAAATAAATTAAGAAAGAAAAATAAAAACTTATGTCAAATAGGGAAGTGAGAACAATTAGCGGGGGTTGCCGAGCCAGGTCAAAGGCGCGAGGTTCAGGAGGAAAATCCGGAAAAACCTCGTGGCGAAGGCCTTCGTGGGTTCAAATCCCACCCCCCGCATTAAAATTATAAAAATTTGAGATATAATCGGACAAAACATTTATGTCCTCAATTTGTTAGAAGTAGTCTTCTATTCTCCACTCCTTTGGATTAGTTAATGATATCTCCTATACAATATTTCCATCTGAACATTAACCCTAACCTTGTCTCTTAGATTCTACAAGATGTCACTCTATTTATTAAGTAATGTAATATTACACCTGCGAAGAAACCTACTGCTAAGTTAGTAAGAAATGAAATTACCCCAATTATTAACACTTCAACTAAGTCTAACCCTCCAAGTTTAACTATAAATCTTCCAAGTTCTAAACTTGCAAAAAGAAGCATTGCACCTATTATTGGCAATGGAAATGCATTGAAAATTACTGCTATTGATTCTGCCAGGAAAAGGGCTAATAATATTTCTAGTATCCCCTCCATAATCATGGCTCCTCCAGTTCGCCCTCCGAAGAAGTATTGGGAAGCAAAACCTCCAGCACCATGGCACATTGGAATACCACCTATAAATGGAAGAAACGTATTCATGAAACCCATGTTTATTGCAAGATTTTTTTCACTAATTTTCCTATTGGGAAAACGCTCACTGACCGCCAGAGAAGTAGCCAGTATGGCATTAGAGAACGTTAATACTATTTGAGCTAAGACAACTGAAAGTAAACTTAAACTTAGATCTTGAATACTTGGAATATAAATTGAGGGTAAATGGAAACTAACTTTCAAGTCTATGTCAGGGTTAGAAATAAAAACTAGAGCTAAACCTAAGCTAAAAACAGCTACAGCAGATGGAATAAATCTATTCTTCATCAAAAAAATAATTAAAATTATTGAAATAAAAGCTAGATAAAAATTAAGTTTAATAAATAGTATTGATTCCTTAAGAAGAATTATCATTAAGCCAAATTGGATACCCCGAATAACAGTAATAGGTATCAGTTTCACCAATCGCTTAACTAGTCCCGAAAAACCAAGAAAAATCCAAAAAACACCGGTCAATATTCCACTCAAATACACCTGTGAGGCACTCCACTTCTCATTCAAAGCAGCAGTTCCAATAGCCTTTTTAGCCTCAATAGGCAACGGTAATCTATAGATAATACCAAGAAGTATATTTGCTAAACCCATAGCCAAAAAAATTCCAGTGGGATCCAAACCCAAGACAACAATAAAGCCCAAAATAAAAGGATTAAGAGGACCAAAATCACCAAGGGAGCCAGCAAACTCCCTCAAACTAAATTCAAAATCCCCAATTTTAACCATGAAAAACCTCCTCCAACAACATATAAAAATCTCCTAAAAATAAAAGTCGAATCACTCCTTAGTTTTACTGCAAAATAGCAGAGACAAACAATGGAGAATAAGTCAAGTAATCTGTATGCTAAAAAAGAAATAAACCAGAAACTAAATAAAAGGTGGGCCCGGTGGGATTCGAACCCACGACCCCCCGGTTATGAGCCGGGTGCTCTACCAGGCTAAGCTACGGGCCCACCACAAAAATATTGAAAACAAAACTAAAAGAATTTTTCTATAACGCCGGGGGCCGGACTCGAACCGGCGACCACCTGGTTAACAGCCAGGCGCTCTACCAAACTGAGCTACCCCGGCTCTCTTCCGGTCGTCTATTATCTTGGTTGTTGATAGAAAATTTAAGTTTATTGGGTGTTTGGGGTAGAAATTGTGTTAGTCTTTTATTGTTTCTAGTATTGATGTTATGTTCCAGAGTTGGACTCTAGTGTGTGTGGGCATGTTTGGGTCTTGTGATATTTCTTCTAGTATTCCTATGGCGTTTGATGCTCTTACCCCTGGAGTATATCGGGCTGATTGAAGGGCTTTTATTGCTTCGCTTGCTGCTCTTCTAATGTTTCGTGGTACTGTTGTGTCTTCTACTATTCTTTGAAGTAAGGTTATAGCCTGTTGGATTTTATTTTCTGTCATGATTTATCCCCCTTTTATATAGTTTATCCTCGAGACAGATTTAATTTTGCTTGTTTATAAGTATTATTTGTTATACTTGAGGTGGTTGATTTGGAAGATGATAAGAAGCGTTTGAAGGAGATGGCTGATTTATTACGTGAGGGCGCCACTATGCTCGCTCAATCTTGTCCTAGTTGTAATGTTCCTTTATTTAAGCTCAAGTCTGGTGAGATTATATGTCCTTCATGTAAACGTCGTGCTGTTATTTTGAAAAAAGAGGAAGCTAATAGTGAGTTCATTGTAGGTGCCAGTATTAGGTTGAGAGAGGTTTTGTCTAGAAAGTTGGCTGAAATTGCTAATAGGATTGAGGAAGTTGAAGATGAGAATAAACTGATGAAGCTTATAGAGTTAGCTAGGAGGATTAATGAATTATTAAAGGAGATCTAGTGAGGTTAATCTGATGTGAAAAATATGTTGAAGAAATACATGGAATATCCAATGTATAGCCATTATTCTGCATATTATATTACTATGCACAATCAAAGTGATATCCTAGATTCCATATTAATGGCTATGAATTCAATCAACGACAAAGAAGAAGAAATAAAAATTTCTATTGCAGGAAGAAAAGGAGAGATAATTAGTAAAGTTAAGTTTAAAGTAAAGTTGATTAGAGGGAGAAGATTTAGGAAAATTAATAAGAGAGTTATCGAACTTATAAAAAGAAATTTTGAGAAAAAGGAAATTGACTCTATTAATTTTATTGTTACAATAAGCTACACATATCATTATGAAATGGGAAGAAAAAGTCGTGCATGGTCTGATAAATATTTAATTAGCTTTCAACTTGGCAATGTAACATTTAGAGTTTATATTTCAAGTATTGGTGGGCTTAGAAGAATAACGCCCAAGGAAATGGGGAGACGAATATACTTAGAGATGATTAAGAGTTTGAGAAGGAAGGGTATTAAACCAATTATAAAGAGAATACGTGAACTTACTTGATTCTAAGCTAAAACTATATGTTGCTTAAAACGTTATTAACTAAAATTTTTTGAATATCTCTAAATACCTCTACTACGCTTCTATTTCCATTAATTATAACCCAATTAAATTTCCTTGCCAGTTTAATATAACAGTTCCGCACACGAGTTAAGAAAAATCTGTTTCTCTCATAGGTATCTCCACTATCTCTCAATCTGCTTAAGGAAATATCCACTGGAATATCGATAACTATTACTATGTCAGCTTCAGGTAAGCCTCGTTCTAAACAAGTCATCCATTCCAGGGATAAGTTGTTAGCCATACCATAAGCCAGTCCAGAGGGAGTATATCTATCTGCAATAACGATATATCCATTCGAAAGCCAACTCATAATACTAGTCTTCTTTTCCCATCGATTAGCAACATAAAGTAGTTGACGTACCTCAGGTGAAATGTAATATTTACCTTGTAAAAACTCTCTTATTAGACCACCAATAGGAGTTTCATAGTCTGGAAAAGCAATAATCTTAACCTTTCTACCCAAAGATTCAAGCCATTCTCTAATTAAATTAGCTTGTGTATGTTTACCACACTTATCTATACCTTCTAAAGCTATTAACTTTCCAGGCAATTTTCTCACACGCGGTTAAATCATCTTCTCACAATTTATATTTAACTATAGGGAAAACATTTAATGAGGATTGTAATGTGGAAGAAACACCTGGAAATTAGGGACCCGATACATGGATACATCTTCATAAGCGAACTTGAAAAAGCAATAATAGATACCCATATATTTCAAAGGCTCAGAAGAATAAAGCAACTGGGAGGAGCATACTTAACATATCCTGGAGCAGAACATACAAGATTCGGTCATTCTCTTGGAGCCATGCATTTAGCAGGAATTGTCGGAGAGCATTTATTAAATCTAGAATTGATAAAGAAGGATGAAATAGAATATCTAAGAGTTTCTGCCTTATTACATGACATAGGACATGGACCATTCTCCCATGTATATGAAGATATTTCAATAAGGTATTTAGGCAAAGATCATGAAGATCTAACCTACTGGCTAATAACAGAAAGTGAAGTAAAGGACATTTTAAACGACTATGGTCTAGATGTGAAGGAAGTTGCAAGTCTAGCAGTAAGTAAGAGAAGTAGCGAAAAAATGAAAATTTTAGATCAAGTGATATCAAGTCAATATGATGTTGACAAAATGGACTTCTTAGTAAGGGACTCACACTTCACAGGAGTCCAATATGGCCTAGTAGATATATTCAGAATCATACACTCATTAGACGTTATAAATGGAAAACTTGCAATTGAAATTCCGGGAGCACTATATGCACTCGAATCATTTCTTATTGCTAGATATGAAATGTTCAAAGCAGTGTATTATCACAGAAGTGTTAGAAGTGCTAATCTTATGTTATCAGAAGCAATGAACCTTGCCAAAGAGTATCTTGGAATAATAGACTTTAAAACACCTGAAGAGTATTTATTATTTGATGATGGATATATAATAACAAAAATAAGAGAACTGGAAGGTACAGAAGACGAAGAACTAAAACAAGCATACAAACTAATTGAGATGTATAATAGAAGATGGTTATTAAAGTGTGCTTATGAAATAACTGTGCATACAAAAAATAAATTCTTAGCAAGTATACTAACTATAGAAAGATTGAGAAGAGAAATTGAAAAAGAAATAGCTAAAAGAGCAAAAATAAATGAAAATGAAGTCTTCATAGATGTACCAACATTACCTTCAATACCTTACAATCCAAGACAATTAGATCCGATGGAAATAATAGTATTTGAAAACCAGGATGGCGAAAAAATTCCTCATAGACTAAGTGAGATTTCTGACATTGTAAATGTCCTAAAGGGATATATTGACGTAATTAGAGCCTATACATTTCCCAAATACAGAAAAAGTGTAGAGAAAGCTGCAATGGAAGTTCTGGGTGGACATCCCCCTTCAACAAGGATTTCTTTCTGAAGCTGAGAAAACTATAACTAGACCTTTAACTCCATCAACATAAACATGATCCCCGCTATTAATTACTAATAGAGGATTCATATCCAAATTGTCAACCAAGGGAATTTGCGCAATAATACAGCCAATCAAAGTTACATGATCTGCTTTTACATTAACAATAGCTACAGGAGCAGTTCCAAGCTTCACCATTTGATATAACACATAGGCACCAACAGTACTTCCTTTCCCATGAGGAAAAATGAGGACTTTCCCCATAATTGATACACCTTCTAAGGGATGACTCCTTTCTACTATAATTCCAGTTTCAGGATTAACACCGCCAAAAAAAGATATAGGCTCCACTGAAACTATAGCTTCACCTTCAGCAACATATTTAGACAGACCTCTTCCTCTAAGAATAATTTTAGACATAATCTAAATCACCTCAGTGTACATTTTAATACATGAATATGCATCTAAAAGAGAAACATCAATTCCATGAAGGGATGTTAGGTAATATGCTGCTTTACACGAATTTGTTGCGATAGTGTAGTCATGTAACAAATTTGAGGGCATAACAATGGGGCATGTATCACAAAAAACTTTTCCGCCTGCACGCTCTATTAACTTGATTAATCCCTTCTTTTTAGCTTGGCTATATACAGCCCTAGAAGTGAAAATCCACAGTCTAACATCTTTTCCTATACGTCTTTTTTCTAATAGTGAGGCTAGATAGCTTAGTTCATTTAAACTACAATGAGGACATCCAAAGAAAATTGTATCTATTTTGGTGGCAGTTGAATATTTATCTAAAATATCATTGACATCCAGCGTCTCTATAGAGATTTTTTCTCTAACATTTGATTTTTCAAATGGTCTCTCCACACGGAACATGGAAATTCCCCCTGAAGTAGCTAGACCAGCAGACAATGCTTTTAAGTGATCTGTAGTAAAACTGCTAAGTTTAGAGAAAACTGGAACTCCAGTAACAATCTTCTCACCAACAATAAAGCCTATAATACTTGCATCAAGAAGAGATTTAGGTTTAAATTCCAAGATCACGTTATGGGAACCTTGTCTATTCTCTTCTAAGTGGTATCCACAAAAAGGAGTATATCCTGTTATTGCTGAAGCAAGTGCAGAAGGACCTGACTCTCTATTTGTTTTAGCCCCTAAGACAGAATTTGCATATACAACAGCTGAAGATTCAGCCCAAGCAATATCACTATTGGCTCTAGGCAAATTTCCAGAAAAATAAGGAGTACACGTACAGGTTAACTCAACATCCATTTTGCGGAAAGTATCTAATATTTGTCTTTGCTTCTCATAAAATTCCCGACTCACATTCATGTAACGCCATCTAACTAGATCAATTCCAGCTGGATTTAGGGAAGTAAAGACTTTAACCTTTGCTCCTAATTGGGAGAAGTCTTTTAAAAAAACTAGTCCGGCGTCTCCAATACTAGTATAACTGACACCTGATATATGCGCACTAGATATGGGGATTAGCTTATCTGCATTTAAAGCATCACCAATAGATACTAACAGCTCCATTGCCCTTTGAATTGCTGGGCCAAAATCTCCTTTAAGCATTCGTTCTTGCTCTTTGTTTAGAAACAATGTTTGAAGCCTCCAACTTCTTCTTAACTTCAGATAAGCGAGGTATTAAAGCTTTCATAAATAGAGAGCTAGGCTTGTCTAAAGGTTTTGTTGCATCAATTCCCATTTTAGAAGTTAGTAATCGTTTTTCATCAATTGAGGGATCAATACTTGACCCTCTAACATTTTTAATTACTATGAGATCCCTATGTGCTTGGAAGCGAGTTGCAATAGCCCATTCAATAGAGTCTAAATTATGAATATCAATATCAGAGTCGACAACAATGACATGTTTTAAGCTTGGATGTGCAGCGAAGGCAGCAAGTATCGCATTTTTACCATCTCCCTCAGATGTTTTTTCAATAGATATTATTGCATGGAGCCATCCGCAACCACCAAAGGATAGCCTTACATCATTAACTCTAGGAACCACTTGGCTAACATACCTTCGTATTAAAGCTTCTCTATGAAAGCCCATTAAGAAACGGTGTTCGATACTAGCTGGAAGTAGAGCCTGATATATTGGATTTTTTCTCATCATAATTTTAACAACCTCCACTATTGGTTGGCTACGTCTAAAATCATAAGTTCCAGTAATATCTACAAAGGGGCCTTCATCAGCCATTTTATCTGGATAAATAAAACCTTCTAAAACTATTTCTGATTCAGCAGGGACTAAAATTTCAGAGTGATTACAGTAAGTTACTTTTAAATTGTTTCTCATTAGAGTATTTGCAACATGAAGCTCATCTACACCGAGAGGAGGAGAAGAAGCTGCCGCCAATAAAATAGCGGGATGTAAACCTATTGCAATTGCAATTGGAAGAGGCTTTCCAGCTTTTTCAGCTTTTTTTAACAAATAATGTAAATGACGGGGAACAATTCGAATAGCTAATCTTCTTTCATCCAAAACTAGCATTCTATGGAAAGAAGCATTCTGAAAAGCTCCATCTATATCTTTAGCAAAAACAACACCACAAGTAATGTAAGGACCAGCATCACGCTCATAGTGAGTTAATATTGGTAATTGGTATAGATTTGGTTCCTTAACTCTTTCTTTTACGGGCGCATCATCAACTATAGATGGAGGAGATGGGTTATTAATGGCGCTGAGCAACATTTCATGTAACCTTTTAGGAGGGACATTTAAAACATTGCTAACCAATTCCTTAGAACTGCATATTCCACCAACGACTTTAGCATCAAATCCGATAGCTTTTTCAAATAAAATCGGAGAACCATCAAAAACTTTTAATGTAGCTGCAATTTCAAATTTTGGAGAAAGAGGAACATCTATAATTAATAATTTATTTAACTCCCTATAAAAATCGATGACCTCTCTTAAACTCGAAATCATACTGCCCCCCACAATAGAATATGAGTAAAAAAATTTAACGATTTAGATTATCTTAAATCACCATAAAAAATTGAAGTAAAAAATAAATAATTGACAAATATTTGCAGTAACGGTAGAGAGGTGATTAACTTATGACGGCCACCGCGGGTCAACCCGTTATTCTCTTAAAGGAGGGTACTAGTAGGACTGTTGGGCGTGAAGCTCTAAGATCGAATATTTTAGCAGCTAGAATACTAGCGGAAACAGTGCGTAGTTCTCTAGGTCCTAGAGGAATGGATAAGATGCTAGTAGACAGTTTTGGTGATATAGTAATAACTAATGATGGTGCCACAATATTAAAAGAGATGGATGTCCAACATCCAGCTGCAAAAATGATGGTAGAAGTAGCAAAGGCACAGGATGATGAAGTTGGAGATGGAACAACTTCATCTGTAATACTAGCAGGAGAATTACTGAAGCAAGCTGAAGATTTACTATTACAAGACGTGCATCCAACAATAATAATTGAAGGATATAAGAAGGCAATGGACAAGGCACTAGAAATTATAGACGAAATTGCAGTTTCAATAGACCCAACAGATAAAGAAACTCTATTAAAGGCAGGTATAACATCACTATCAAGCAAAGCAATGATTATTGGAGCCATTGAAAAATTAACTGAAATGGCAGTTGACGCAATATTACAAGTAGCAGAGAAAAAAGATGACAAATGGTATGTTGACATAGACAACGTAAAAGTTGAAAAGAAAGAAGGGGGATCACTTAATGATACAAAACTAGTATATGGAATAGTACTTGATAAGGAGGTTGTTCATCCAGGGATGCCTAAGCGAGTTGAAAAGGCAAAAATAGCATTACTAAACTGTCCAATAGAAATCGAGAAGACAGAAATAAGCGCAAAAATACACATTACAAGTCCAGAGCAGATGAGAGCATTTCTAGAACAAGAAACTGAAATGCTCAAAAAGATGGTTGATAAACTAGCTGAAGTTGGAGCAAACGTATTAATCTGTCAGAAGGGTATTGATGATGTTGCACAGCACTTCCTAGCCAAAAAGAAAATTATGGCAATCAGAAGAGTAAAGGAATCAGACATGGCAAAGTTGGCTAGGGCTACTGGTGGTAGAATTGTTACTAGTGTTGATGACTTAACTCCAAATGATTTAGGTGAAGCAGAACTAGTAGAAGAAAGAAAAGTTGGAGAAGACAAAATGGTATTCATAGAAAGGTGCAAGAATCCAAAGGCAGTAACAATACTGGTAAGAGGGGGAACAAAACATCTAGTTGATGAAGCAGAACGCTCACTACATGATGCATTGTGTGTTACAAGAAATTTGGTTAGGGAGCCTAAGATTGTTGCTGGTGGAGGAGCTCCTGAAGCAGAAGTAGCTCATAGAATCAGAGAATGGGCTAGAACATTAAAGGGTAAAGAACAGCTGGCAGCACTTAGATTTGCAGAGGCAATAGAAGTGATACCATTAACGCTAGCTGAAAACGCAGGACTAGATCCAGTTGACATAATGGTTGAGCTCCGATCCAGACATGAAAAAGGCGAAAAATGGGCAGGAATAAACGTTGTAGAAGGAAAAGTAGACGATATGTGGAAGCAAGGAGTACTAGAACCAGCATGTGTGAAAAAACAGGCTATAAAATCAGGAACAGAAGCAGCAATAATGATTCTTAGAATAGATGACATAATTGCAGCAGCACCACCAAGTAGAGAAAAAGAGGGTAAGAGTAAAGAATTTGGAGAAGAGTATTAAAAAAGAAACAAAAAATAATATAATTTACTTATTTTTTGTTATTATTTTTTAGAACTTTGTTTCTGTTTCTTCCTCTTCTTCTTTCTCCTTTTCTTTTTCTTTTTCTTCTTCAAACTTTGAAGCTGCAATTATGTCATCTATTCTAAGAATCATTGATGCTGCTTCCACTGCTGATCGGATGGCGTTGAGCTTCACTATAAGTGGTTCAACTACATCAAGTTTTAACATGTCTGCTGGTTCACCGCCAAATACATCTACTCCATACCATTTTCCTTCAGGTTTTTCATGTACCGCTATTAATTCTGTTAGAATGTCTATTGGATCCAATCCTGCGTTTTCGGCTAAGGTCCTTGGAATAACTTCAATAGCCTTTGCGAATGCTTCTATTGCTAGCTGTTCTCGTCCACCAACACTTACCGCATATTCTTTGAGAAGCTTTGAAACCTCCAGTTCAGGAGCTCCTCCACCAGCAACAATCTTAGGCTCCCTAACTACATCCGCAACAACATATAGTGCATCTTTAAGAGCTCTCTCTGCTTCATCAACGAATCTTTCCAGTCCGCCCCTAATTAGTATGCTGACTGCCTTTGGATTCTTGCAACCTTCTACAAACACCATTTTTTCATCTGCAACTTTTCTTTCTTCTACTAGTTCTGCTTCACCTAAATCATTTGGAGTTAAGTCATCAACACTAGTAACAATTCTACCACCAGTAGCCCTAGCCAACTTCTCCATGTCAGACTTCTTTACTCTTCTTACTGCTAGTATGCCGTTTTTGGCTAGGAAGTGCTGTGCAACATCATCAATACCCTTCTGACAAAATACGACATTGGCGCCCTTCTCCTTAATTTTCCCTACCATAGATTTTAGAATTCTCTCTTCTTCCTCTAGGAAGGCTCTCATTTGCTCTGGATCAGTTATCCTTATTTCTGCGTCAATTTCTGTCTTTTCGACCTCTAATGGACAGTTTAGTAATGCTATTTTTGCCTTTTCAACTCGCTTAGGCATCCCTGGATGAACAACCTCCTTATCAATTATTATTCCGTAAATTAGTTTCGTATCTAGTAAACCGCCGCCCTTCTTCTTAATTAATTGAACTCTATCGACGTCCGCAAAAAGTTTCCCATCTCTTTCCTCTGTAATTTGCTTTACAGCTTTAACTGCAATTTCTGCTAAATGCTCTTTAGCTACTGAAACCACTTTTCCACTCATTGAAGTTATTGCAATTTTCTTTAATGTTTCTTCATCATCTAAATCAACTGGAATTGATATATTTTCCAGTATTTCTTTTGACTTTTCAGCTGCCTTTTTGAAACCATTAATTATTATCGTTGGATGAATATTTTTCTCTAGAAGTGATTCAGCCTCCTTTAGTAATTCTCCTGCTAGTATTACTGCAGAAGTTGTCCCATCTCCAACTTCTTTATCCTGTGACTTTGCTACTTCTACCATCATTTTTGCAGCTGGATGTTGGACATCCATCTCTTCAAGTATAGTGGCACCATCATTAGTTATTGTAATGTCACCTAAGCTGTCTACTAGCATCTTATCCATTCCTCTAGGACCTAGAGAACTACGCACTATTTCAGCTACTGCTCTAGCAGCCATGATGTTTACTCTCTGAGCTTCACGCCCAACAGTCCTACTAGTACCCTCCTTTAAGATTAATACGGGGACCCCTCCAATTTGACCTAAGGTAGCTACTTTAGCCTCCCTTGAAACCATTTCTCATCGCCCCAACAAAAAACTTCAAAAGCGCTATATATTCATTTCTTCTTAAACTAATGATATTTTATGATAAATTCAAAGCATATAATTTGGCAATAGAATTAAAAGGACCAAGGATCAAGTTTTTTAATTTCTTTTCCATCCTCACTAATTTTTACGTGTCCTATGACTATTAGTCCAATATCATCCTCTACTGGAGTTAATATTTCAATTGTACGTTTGTAAAAGTTTATCTCTTTAATTAATCCCAAACCTAGAAAAACTCCTTGAGGACTAAATAATCCAGCAAGCAAATTTCTCTCAAAACCTTGAGGCAGAATTTTTATTTCTTCTTTTCCAGTCTCCTTCTTTATAATTTCCTCTAATTGCAATTTATGTTCAGAGGATATTCCACCTTTAACAATAAGGAGGATTGAATCGAAAGATCTCTCTCCATAAACTATAGGTACCCCCAGTAAGAATTCATAGTGTTTAATTTCATTTTGTGAAATTGGAAAACCAGAACCCAAAAAAGAGAATAGCATTCCAATTTTATCCATAGACAGAATTCTCATTTTTGACTTGGCTAAGTATCGGCTATATGAAGCTTCTCTAAGGAAGCGTCTTTCCTCTCTATCTCTTACTCTCAATACTCGGGGTATTGGAATTCTAATAATGTTTATTGAATTTAATCCTTGAAATGGTTTCAATAAATGCTCTAATTCGCCACTACGCTGTATAGCCACTACAACTTTTGGATTTAAAAGTAATATTAAAGATAATTTTAAAGTGCGAGCCCCTCTTCCTGAAACCCATCCACTAGTATTGATCACTATTACATCTGCCTTATTCTTTAAAGCCAGGTCAAGTAGATGACGAGAGCCAAGAATAACTCTCTCCACTAAACCGTTGGGGGAAGTAGAACCTGCAAAGAAGGCGTCGAAAAGAGGGACTTTAGATAGAGATGCAACAGTTTTTTCTAGAAAGCCAAGTCCGATAGTAGTTGGTGGACCAACATCTGATTGCCCTAAATCATTATCGATAATAGCTGTTTTAAAGCCCCTTAAGAAGGCTTGATTAACGAGGAAAGTGCAAAACGTAGTTTTTCCACTATCCACATTTCCTAGAACAATTACCGTAACAGGCTTTTCAATATTTAAAATTTTGTCCACAGCAGTTTTCCATTCAACCGGAATTGTCGCATCTTCTAGTCTCTCAATTTTTCCACTTTCACCTAATCTTAACTCTATTTGAGAATCTTCTAATGCTTCAAACACCATGGTCTTTGACTTTGGCACAATAGTATATTCACGCGGTATCATTCGTTTTCCTAATACAAGAAGAGAACCTTCAAGTACTTGAATATAAGCTGGGCCTTCCACTTTTATTACCTGAGATTTAGACAGCGACATCTTCATCTCTAAACCCCTCATATACTTTAAGGATTTTCCCCCGACTCAACGCGATACTATATGCTGATTTAATATCTGATTGAAGATTAAAGTCTTTTACGAAAGGTGAACTAGAACTTTTCTCATCCACTAATTCTATTTTGAATTTCGGCAGACTAATTGACTTAATTGCCATTAGAAAGTGCTCTAAATACTTTTTAGAGCCAGTTCCAATCTTAATTACTAGCATTTTACTAGGAAAAGAAGAAAAAAGATTCATATAGGAAATAAGATTTTTGACATCCTTAAAAAGCTTATATGCAATAAGTTCTCCATCAGCGAGTACTACAAGACCATATGTTGCACCAGGATCAATTCCAAAAATCAATTGATTAAAACATTCCTTACTTTTTGCTATACATATCGCTTTAAATACTGCTTCATCAATACTATTCTCTGAAACAATAATCTTATTGTTATGATTAACAAGTGATGATTCGAAGCTGCTGGTTAAGACTACTTTTACTTCTTTTGGTAAAGTTTCATAAGGCAAAATACTAACAAACGGAATGTTAAATCTTCTAAGTGTCCACACTATCCTGTAATATAGTCTTGGATTAATTGTTGCTACTGCTATCTTAGCCATTTACTCCACCACATATTTTAGGCTCAATATAATTAGTGAAAAGCTGAGGGTTATATATACTTTACATTAAAATTGAAAATAGAAATGACAAAAGTCAAAAAATACTCAAAACTATGTAGCATATTAGGAGGCGAAGTTGAGAGAGGAGCACTTATACTTGTTTATGGAGAAGCAGGAACAGGGAAAACTGCTATTGCAATTCAACTTTCAGTCAATTTTGCTCTTGAAGGCTACAAAATTTTATATTTAACAACTGAATACCCCTTCGCCGCAGAAAGAATAGCAGACATTGTTGGTGATGCCATCAGAGATATTGGTGAAAGAATATATGTAGTAAGGTTGAATAATTTCAAACAACAATCAGAAATAATTGATAAATTAGAGATGTTTATATCGCCGAAACTAAAGCTTATCGTGATTGATACTATAACAGATAATTACAGAGAAATTATCGCAGAAGGAATTAACGCAGTAAAAGCAAATATGATGTTGAATAGACAGTTAGCGACATTATTATACATATCGAGAGAGAGAAATGTCACAATAGTAATAACAGGACAAATGAAAAGTATACTAGAGGAAGATAAAAACGAAATTGTTGCAACAAAGGTAATGAAATACTGGCCAGACCGAATAATTAAGTTAGAGAAGATTGGAGAAAGAAGAGTAGCAATAATTGAGAAAAGTAAAAATAAAGAGGAAATAGGCAGAAAAATATTCTTCAAGATAATGGAAAGAGGAATTGTCGATGAATATTAATGACTTACAATATATTCTGAAACTTCTATGGAAAATATTTCCAGCATATGTTGCAAATGCATCTCCACTAGTATTCATAAAAAAGGGACATCCTATCGATTTAAATAAAAACTTTATTGATAAAAAGCCAATTTTAGGAGAAGGTAAGACTATAGAGGGATTTATTGTAGGAATTATTACTGGAACGGTTATAGGGTTAATTCAAGGACAGGGATACATGGCGTTCACTTTATCCATAGGCGCAATGCTAGGGGATCTTTCAGGCTCATTCATAAAAAGGAGGTTAAATATTTCAAGAGGAAAACCAGCTCCAATAATCGATCAGATAATGTTTCTTTTAGGAGCAGTATTGTTAACCAATTTAATTTTTGCTAGAATCTTTGATTCAATAGACTTAGTCATTTTGATACTGGTTACGATTCCAATACATTTCATAACAAATGTAATAGCATATTCATTGAAGATTAAAAATGTACCTTGGTAAGTAAATTAAATCCAACCAATTTTCTTAGCTAAAAAATACTGCAAAATTATGAAGGAAACCAAGAACAATATTGAACCTATAGCTATAAGAGTATTTGCATATTTGACATCATAAAGAATTTTACTACTCCTCTGTATAAAAAGTAATCCTAAAATGCTCGTTAAAATAAGAATTAATACAACCACTGATTCAACTACAGTTTGAAAATCTAGATAAGGCGCGATAAAGATTATTCTTGATCCTATTGGAATATACCATATAGGGGGTTCAACTACGACATAAGTAAAACCACTCAATAAGACGACACAACTAAACATTAAGGCTAGAGGTAATAGTTGATATAAAATAAAAGATCTTAAATAAACACGAGATATTTGTGAAAATAAACGTTTAACATTTCTAGCCATACAGACCCCAATAAGCATAATGTCAATTTAAAGATAAGCTTTACGCGTATATGATGAGGAAAAAGTTAAATCTTAGCTAATCAATTAATGGGCGGAGGATGAACCGTGCGTGGCATTGACCTTACCTGTACATTATACTTTTATAGGAGTAATTTAGGACTAATATTTCCCGATATGAATGTGAATGAAAAAACATATAGAGAAATCCTTGAAATTGGAGTAATCTCAGATCAAATAAATAGAAAGTTGGTTAAAATTGCAGAAAGAAATAATATTGAAATCGGAAGTCAGACAGAGTATATTTCTTTTGGAAAGAGAAATCTTGAGATCGCCTTTTTAACGATAGGTAAAAGCATTGGAGACATAAATTACGTTCTGAGACCAATATACATTGAAATAGGCTCACTAGGATTAGAAAGACCAATCTTAGAGATTAATGCATTCTATCATCCACCAGTTAAAGTAAATATTGAGGGAGTAAGAGGATGCATTACTCCGCAAGGAGTAAATCTGAAAGAAGAGAAAGACTTGGGTGTTAGAACAAAAATTTACATAAACATCTATAAAATTGACTTTAACACCATAAGGAAAATTGTAAGGTTAATGATAAAATACGCATTATGGGAGAACGCACTAAGTAAGCCCTCCAGCAGAGCGATAGAAAATTACACTGAGAAAATAATGCGTACATTAAGTAGAAGAGAACACGCAAAAATACTTACAGGAATAAAGGAAATTAGTGGAAAAGTGATGGATAAAATAATAAATATTAATGAAAAATTAGAGGAGGAAGCAGAGAGCTACGTTAAGAAAGCGCAAAAAATAATTGAACATATTGATCATATTATTTCTTAATTGGTCTAGCATATATTGACTCTATTAACAATTTGCTGTTACATTTAGGACAAATACCGACCTCCTTGAAAACATAGTCTCCCCGCTTAAATTCCCGCTCTTCTCTAAAATTACAATTTGAATTTAAGCATTTTACTACCGTTACACTAAGATATCTAGGTGAAAGTTTAAGTTGTATTCTTTTCTTATGTTGAAATGCGAAGAATAATGAAACTGCTAAGCATAAAATTCCAGAGACCAGAAAATCGGAGAGAATATAAGTATCAGTATTTTCTTGAAATTTTAGCAATCCAAAACCTAGAAGAGCAATAGCTAATATAGAAAAAACTATTGAAAGAAAAATAAAGATGAAAGATTGCTTTGCTTTTAACATGTAATC
Source organism: Candidatus Culexmicrobium sp. (assembly GCF_058356305.1). NCBI lineage: Archaea > Thermoproteati > Candidatus Culexarchaeota > Candidatus Culexarchaeia > Candidatus Culexarchaeles > Candidatus Culexmicrobiaceae > Candidatus Culexmicrobium > Candidatus Culexmicrobium sp. Next base: position 26,270 of record NZ_JBTVBB010000031.1, on the reverse strand, counting down.
CCCCTACTGGGCAATTCCAAGTGTATTACCAATACCAGCTATTATGACACGGCCACCTTCACTTACCCGCTCTTTGACTATTTGAAGTATGCGGCTAACTGTTTTCTCAGCTGCCTCTATAAGTTCTTTTTTCATAACAGTTATTGCCTCTTCCAATGACAACTTAATTGCAATTGCATCAAGTGGAATATTATACTTAACTGCTATCTCCTCGATCTTGAATTTTTCAGGACCAGGATCACCTATTGCTGCTCCAACACCTTCAGCAATTCTTCCAGTTTTTTCACCTTCAAGTTTTGATGCTGCATCAATCATTATTATCCTTGAAATTGCTCCACCATATTGTGCAACTATACTTGCAATGGCTTCACCTGGTTTACCTATTTCCGCTCCTGGTCCCTTAGCTTTTATCACTATCAGATTTCTACCCTCATATTCGAACTCTGATACAACAATTTTATCTGCAATTTCCCTGTATGGCTTACCATGTATTAATTTTGCCGCAACAAGTGCACCAACACCGTCACCTATAGGCTTTCCATGAGAAAAAGCATCAACAGCACCAAAGAAAGCATTTGCGTAACGCATGATTAAGGGCAATAACATTTGAAGTTGCATTATGAAAATTACACTTTTCGTTCTTTTGCCCAAAAGAAGTAGGTGGCGAGTTTCCCTATATAGATAATTTAATACTAATGTTGCCTCTAATAATCCCTCAATATTTGATAGAAAAGTAGAATCAGCATTAGGTGCAATCTTTGAAACAAATCTTTCAATTCGTTTATCTCTTACATTTAATATATGTTCTAATCTCCGGAGAACACCACTTGGATCAATTGAAACAGGCTCTATAAAGAAAAAGTCGAGGAAATCGTCTATAAGAGGACGTGGATCAAAGCTAGGCTTACCAACTTCCCTAACCGTATTAACTGTAATTTCCTTAGCCTTTTTTACAAGGAAACTTAAACGCCTTAGAGCGCTTTCAGCTTCTCTAATCCAAATCCACACTTGAATGCGTTGATTAAAGAATGTTATGATAAATGCAAATGTAATAAAAAATAATAAGTCTACTAGATATTTATCGAAACTAAAATTACCATTAATGAATAAGAATATAAGGTCTATAAACATCAAGTTATATTCAAACCTCCACTAGACTAGAAACACTATAGAAGACATAAATAATTTTTGTTCAAAATCAAATAAAATGAGTACACCGCCAGCACGCCTCTTTCCCGGTGCCTCTCGGACACCAGTACTCGAGTACGCGACAGTGGACTTGACTTCCGGGTTCGGAATGAGACCGGGTATATCTCCACTGTCTATGGCCGGCGGTGTACTCATACTAAATAATTACAAAGGACAAATAAATTTTCTCCTCTCGAAATTTGTCATAAGTAGGAAAAAGCAAGATAAATTTTAATAAGAGTTGCTATAAGGCTTTTTCAGAGAGTAAGCCGGGGTCGCCTAGCCTGGCCTAGGGCGCCGGACTCATAATCTCTCATAGATGAGGGGCAGAGATGAACTCCGGTTTCCGCGGGTTCAAATCCCGCCCCCGGCACTATCTTGATATATAAGATTAAAGTCATCAATAATTTATCCGAAGAAAAAACATTTTTGAAGATCTAATCCAAAATATCCACTATTATCATGCCTAAATACTATAAAGATATTCCTCCCCAAAAGCCATATTGGAGCCGGGGAGGGGATTCGAACCCCTGTAAAGCGGATCTGCAGTCCGCCGCCTAACCACTTGGCTACCCCGGCTCTTAAGGCCATTTATTGTTTATTGGGAAGATATGTGTTCAACTATGATTTTTGTTGGAACCGATATTTTGGAGGAAGCAACTTTTAGTGCTCTTTTTGCCCGTTCAATATATTCTGGTTTTGTACGTATTAAAATTATTGTCTGACCGGTAGTTACCCTTGCTGCTGTTCCAATAGGTTTCCCAAAAGCAAGTCGCATTCCATCTTGTAGACGATCTGCACCAGCAAATGCCATCATCTTATTTTCTCTAAGGACATGATGAGGGTAAGTTTTAATCTTCAAGTGATAGTTGCTTCTACCAATGGCCTCCATAATTTTGTTAGCTGAAACTCGTGCAGCTTCTAATGCATTATGTCTAATTTGACCTATTTCTCTCGATACAAGCTTTATGTGTACTGGGAAATCTCCGCGTGGATTGCCCATATCAAAACGGGCTATTTTTGGTGGGGGAACACCACCAATATACTCTCGTCTTGTATATGGTGGACCACCTATATGTCTATAGCATCTTCCAGGTCTTAATGGCATTTTTATCACCCTTCGCCTAGTGGTTTATCACTGTATTATTTAAGGATTTCCCACTTGAAAATTATAGAAGTCTAAAGATAATTATATTTGTTTTTAAATTGCCATGCCATACGATTTTTTCTTTTATTAATTTAAAGCCTAAAGAGACTGCAAGACTTTTTAACAATTGTGGTTCTGCGGTTAGAAGTGTCATTACACTATCAGTCTTTAAAATTTTTCTTGAAGATTTAAGAAAATTGTAGTATAATGTTTTCAAAAAAGTTTTTCTGCCAACTCTCATTCCATATGGGAGATTAGATATTATGCGATCTACATCAATATTTATCTTGTCTAATTGCATTGCATCACCTATTGTAAACTTTATTTTATCAGAAACACCAGCTGCTAGTGCATTTAACTTTGCGCCTTGTATATGTTTAGGAGATATGTCCATACCATAAATTTCACAATCAACATTTAAAAAACAACATTCTATCGGGATTGTTCCTCCACCACACATTGGATCTAAAACTATCATACCATCAGATACTTTAGACAACATACACATTGCAAACGCGATGGTAGGCTTTAAAGCTGCAGGATGACTATAAACACGATATCCATGTTTATGTAAGGAATCATCGCCAGTAGTGCATATACTAATTAAACAATTCTCACCTATAATGTCTAATCTAAATATTACTTCCGGATATTCTAGGTTAACCTTTGGGTATTTACCATAACAATTAAAGATCGATTTTCTAATTGCGTCACCAGCAATACGGGCGACATCAATGGAGGTATATTTATGTAAACCCATCCTATTAACACGTACCGCAAAAGTATTTTCAGGTGTTAAATAATTCTCAAGATTACATTTAGATATGAAGTTAGATATTTGATGGAAAGCTTTCTCGTCTCTTGAAATATTAGTGGAAGCTAAAAGTATAGAGATTCTATGTAGAAGACGTGATCTTGAATTTAGTATTCCTACGGCCTTATCTTGCTCTTCATCACATTCAATAATGATTCGACCTTGAATACCCAATGGTCTTAACTTATAACTTCTTATGGATAGGAGATTATTGATTTCAGTGAGAGCTACATCTTCAAGTCCTGGACAAGTAGTTAGTAGGAGTTGTGTCAAGTGGACCACCTACTCTAGCTTTGCAATGAAGATGTTATGTTTTGTCCTTATGATTCGTGCATAAACTGTTGCACCTATAGGTATATGCTCCGCATTGACGATAGATATAGCTCTATTTCTAGCTACTGCTAATTTTTCACCTTTTAACCAACCCGGTCCTAAAACTTTCATTTTCACTTTTTCAAATCGTTTAAACGGGATTGGTATTGAAGGTAACTTAAATATTCCAAAGTCACTAGGTTTTAGAATAAGTTTTATTTTGAATTTATTTTCTAGCTCTTTTAATGAGTTATAAAATTTGTACCATGTAATTGGTTTTATTCCAGGTGGTTTTCTTCCGAATTTATGAGCTTCATATTTTTGGATTCCTAAAGGGGGCCAATGTTTTCCTGCACCAATCATTTTTGCATAATTAATTATTTTGGGTATTTCATGATCGTTCAAGCCAGGAATCCAGACTGGTGCGATAAGAAGATCAATTGGTGATGATACAATATACTCTGCAATTTCCATTATTTGGGAAAGGTCATAATGATTTGTTCCAGAGAGTTTTTTAGCAAGCTCCTCGCTTAGTGCGTCAATTGAAAGATTTATTCTTGACAAACCAGCTTCAGCTAGCTCATCTACAAGTTTATGCGTTAGTAGAACTCCATGCGTCTGCAGAGAAATTACATTGAATTCATTAAATTCAGATAATTTATGAACTAGGTCTACAATATATGGATATGTTAGAGGATCACCAACAGTATCTATGTGGGCCTCCATTCTATTGCTTCTTTTGATCTTCAAAACATCTTTTATTGTTGATAGGAGATAGTCTAATTCGACTATGTATTCAACTTGTCTCCATCTGGAACATGGACCAGCATCAGTTGAACAAAATATGCATGATAAGAAGCATATAGAAGTAGGACGGATTTGTAATACATTTGTACCTCTGTCAATAACTCCAAAGCTAATACAACCAATTAATGGTATTTCACTCTCTTTTGTTATATTGTACACTTGTCTATTTACTTCCACTTGAGACATCTTCATCATATATAACTGTTGCATCTTAAATTTAAGGATATATTTTATTACTTGGGAAGAGAATTATTGCATAGGGGCTCTGCCATAAAAGCCACGCTCGACGGACCTGTGGGAGAAGGAGAATCCGTCGATGACCACAGTAATACCCAGGCGTGGTACAGGCAGAGCCCCGAATAGAGAGTAGGTGGAGAAGTAAAAATCCCCAACGTTGAGAGAGCCCATGGAGAGAGGTTGAACCTCACGATGAGAATGGGTGATCGCGTTTGGGGAACAGCTTCTCCACCTACTCTTCAAACTGTATATAGTTGCTAGACTTCAATGAAAGGTTTCCAAATAATTTCTCCTCTTCTAATTTTAGCTGATGAAATTGGACGTAAATCGTTATCTTTAACCAATTCAACAACTACTATTTTTAAAGGAGGAAGCCTACGACTTCTACGGATTCGATTTATTTCTAAAGCTCTAACAAATGTTTCTTCACTTACAACAATAGTACAAATCTCCTTATCACTTACAGTTGGTCCATAGGCATCATCTAACATAATTATCTCAGCCCTATCAATTACACCCAAACTTTTAAGAAAGGACTCAATACTTTTTCTTCTCTGAGAAAAAGGAGGGACATAATGACATTTATCCTTTGCAAGAGAGTCACTAGTGAGTCCTATCAGAACTTTTTTGCCTACCTTAAAGCAGGTTTTCAAGAGAAGTTTATGACCTTCATGTAGGGAATCAAATGTTCCCCCTACAGCGACATAACAACTTTGGTTTTTCATTTCAATTCGTTATCTAATCTTTTCTGAGTACATATAAAATTGTCCTTCACCTTCTTTAAAAGTCCCACTTCTTCAATCTCTCTTTTTATATACAGCAAGAGAGATAATTGGTAGCTAATCATTACTTTTCTAGTTGATATGTTAAATCCCATAATATTTAGGAAAGAAAAAGATAAAAACTCTAGGCAAACATGAGAAAAACTTATCACATCCTCTAGCAAATAAAATAAAGGGGCTGGTGTTAGGGCTGGGACTCTTAAGAAAGAGCAGTAGGCCGTAGCTCAGCAAGGGAGAGCGGCGGGCTCCAGAGCATTATATGTGAAAGTTGACTCATGTGAGGATGACTGAGCTCTGGAGCGGTATAGGAGAAACCCGTTGGTCGTGGGTTCAAATCCCACCGGCCCCATCATACTTCTAACAAAAAATATTAACAGAATATGAAACAGTTATAAAAATGAGAAACCATGTCAAAAAATAAATTGATAAAAATTAAAGAATTAGCTGCAGAAGCAGCCCTAGAAAACGTGTCAAACAACCAGATACTTGGGCTTGGCTCTGGTTCTACAATAGCAATATTTGCTGAGAAGTTAAAAGAAAAAATAAAGAGGGAAAAAATAGAGGTGAAGATTGTCCCATCTTCTTATCAAGCATTACTCTTAGCATGTAAATATAATTTTCAAGTAATATGCCCAGATAAAGTTGAAAACATAGATATCACTATTGATGGTGCTGACGAAATTGATAAAAAATTGTTTCTAGTAAAGGGGGGAGGAGGAGCTTTAACTCGTGAAAAAATAATAGCTTATGGAAGTAAGAAGTATATAATAATTGCAGACTATACTAAGCTTGTAGATAAATTAGGAGAAAAACATCCAGTTCCAATAGAAGTTTTGAAATTTGGATGGAAAATAACGATAAAACACCTTAAGAAGTATGGTAGGCCAGTTATTAGAATCAGCAGTGCAGGAAAGGTTGGGCCAGTTATAACTGATAATGGCAACTTCATAGTTGACTTATATTTAAATGAAGCCATAAAAGAGCCAAGAGAACTTGAAAGCGAATTAAAAAACATACCAGGAGTAATAGAAGTAGGGATTTTTACTAGGAAAGTGGATATGGCATATATTGGATATAAAAACACTGTGTTAAAATTAAGTTAAGTAAGCCCCGGGCGGGATTTGAACCCGCGACCAACGGCTTACGAGGCCGCCGCTCTGCCGCTGAGCTACCGGGGCTTCAATTAATAGGGTAAAGAAACAACAATAAAATTTTACGCGAAATAACAATAAATAGCTAGAAATCAGGTTATTAGGTAACATTAAAAATAAAGATAAGGGCAATAAATAAATTAAGCGGAGGAGTTGATAATGGGAGGATTAACTCTAACTGCAAAATACAATATTCATGTATCATTTGAAGTTGATGGAATAGTAGAAAAACCTGATGTTATTGGTGCAATTTTTGGTCAAACTGAAGGATTATTAGGAGATGAACTTGACTTAAGAGAACTACAAAAAACAGGAAGGATTGGGAGAATCCAAGTTCAGTTAAGCTCCAAAGGAGGAAAAACTATAGGGAAGGTTACTATACCATCTAGTCTAGGTCGGATAGAAACAGCATTAGTAGCAGCTGCTATTGAGACTATAGATAAAGTAGGCCCATGCTCGGCAAGATTTGAATTAGAAGATATTGAAGATGCAAGAGAAGAAAAAAGACGCAAGGTAATAAGAAGAGCTAAGGAAATTCTACTGAAATGGGAGAGAGACAAAATTCCAGAAACAAAAGAAATCATTGACAAAATATTAAAAGAAATTAGAGCGGCAGAGATAATAAAATATGGTGATGAAAAGTTACCCGCAGGACCAGATATAGATCATGAGGATACAATAATCATAGTCGAAGGAAGAGCTGATGTTCTAAACTTATTGAAGCATGGATATAGAAATGCTATTGCCATTGAAGGAACCTCAATCCCTAAAACAATTATAGAACTAAGTAAATCCAAGAAGACGATTGCATTCGTTGATGGAGATAGAGCGGGAGAACTTATTCTAAAAGAACTACTTCAAGTAGCTGAAATTGATTATGTTGCCCGAGCCCCTCCAGGAAGAGAAGTTGAAGAGCTAACTGCAAAAGAACTTGCAAAATGTCTATCGAACATCATACCTGCAGAGGACTATCTAAGTCAAATAGAAAAGACTAGACAGAAAACAAAAGTAGTATATGCACCGCCAATTCCTAATGAGGTAGTTGAAAAAATCAAGGAACTTAAAGGCACTCTTGAAGCAGTGCTTTATAATGATAAATGGAAAGAAGTTAACAGGATGCCAGTTAGAAAACTAGTAGAAGAACTCAAAAAGATAACTTACAGTCAAGTATATGGAATCGTATTTGATGGTGTTATAACTCAGAGAATAGTTGATATAGCAAGTGAAAAAAATGTGAAGATAATAATTGGAGCTAGAATAGGTAAAATAACAAAAAGACCTGTCAACTTATTAATACTAAACTTTAAAGAGATAGCCTCTTAGTCCTAACAAATAACTTATTTTCTAAACCATAAGTCTAAAGTCCTTGTAGAAATTTTCGTTAGTATAGACTTCTCTGTATAATTGAACACTGAGAGCACTCTGAGGGCTGAAGGTATTATTTGATTTGAAATATAGTAATTTATGTCGACGTCACTGTAATTGACCATGAAATATGGTTTAGCTCTATCCGCAAGCCGTTTAGAGGTACCCTTAGTAATTATGTAACCTACTTTATCTCCAATCTCAAGAGAAAAACCTTTATCTCGAAGAATTTTGGCAACAGCCACATGAGGAGCATCAACTTCATATTCATCAATTGATTTAGAGAGAGTCTTCCAAATAACAAGTTTTTCGAGGGGAATTTTACGTGATTTTAATGTAGCAATTATTTCTCTTAAGTAATTGATTGCTACTTGTGGTGATCTTTCTCTTAAGACTAACTCTATAACTCTAAATTGAACTTCTTGTGCTAATTCGCACCAGTCTCCACGTACAGCTTCGAATCCAACCACTTCAACGCGTCCATCAGGGAGAAGACCTGCATATCGCTTAGCTGCTTCAGTGAACAAGCAGGTCACATAAATCTTATCAATTTTAATGTCTAACCCTACATTTCTTTTTATTTTAGAAAGAAAATTTTTGACTTTATCTGGATCATACTTTACAAATAAAGAATCAGTATCACCATAAATTATATGCAATCCAAGGTCCCTAGCTAATTTTATTGCTTCAGATATTGTTCTTCTACCAAAGGCAGTTGTTGCTTCAGCACATTGCCTTACATACCATCTCGCACCAAACCAACCAGTATAGCCATAACATGCGTTAGCAATTATTTTCAAAGCTTTCTGACGATTATTAAGCAGTATGTATTCAGGAGATTTTTCATCTATGTTTTTCAATTGGGAACGAACTTTATCTCTTAAACTTATTAATCTCTCAAGAACACGCTTATAGAAGCCTGGAGGTGATTTTCTAAATCTATGACCAACTTCTGGTGCAATATAATACTCATCAGAAGGTAAAAATTCATCAGGGGCTATGTAGGTATCCGGACTAATATTATACTTAATCATAATACTAGGATACATTGAAGAGAAATCTATTACGGCTATATTTTCATGTAAGCCTTTTATTGGTTTAAGGACTAGTGCACCACGGTAGGGAGTGTAGGGTCGATCAATCCTATTTGGTATCAATTCATTTTCAAGAAAAGCTTGTCTCATTAGATACCATTCAACACGGAAACCTACTGCAGCTGCAAGAACTTGATCGAGTGGAATACCAGTGACATTAGATAATTGGATAGCAAAAGGTAATGACTTTTCAGCTATTTCAAGTATTATCTTGGCAGAAGTAGATGAGTGTATTTTCAATGCATTCTTCTTTGCAGGATCACCCCAATACTGATAAAGCCAAGGTGCTTTTAATAAGCGTTCTCTTATACTGTTTATTCCTAGATATTCTGCAACGTTTTGTAAAGTTTTTATTTTCACTTCATATAGTTCTTCAGCATAATCTAGCATGTCTAAATTTGCTCTTCCAGCTATAGAGATGTGGCCATAAACGCTAGTTTGTGGTGTTGAGAACTCTCTACTTATTGAAATTGTCACTCCTAGTTTTTTAGCTCTTGAAAGAATATAAGGCCAAACAAACTTATTTGAATTATATCCAACTATAATGTCAGGGTCATAATTCAGAATATAGTTGGTAAATAGAGTTAATAGTTCCCGTTCATCGTATTCATCTAGTGTAAATTGTTTATGCTCACCTGAATTTGTAATTATTGATATAATTACAATTGGATTATCGTGTGGTTTAGGTGTGCCTTTTGGGCTATAGAATTCAACATCAAAGGATAGCATCCTAAAACTGGGAATAGATGAATCTTCAATTGATCTAGGGTCATCATTAATCTGATATACTGCATCTACTTTTAATTCTTTATTTACATTAAGCTTAGTAACTGATACTTTATGCCAACTACATGGATAGATATTTTTATCTATTAAGTATCTCATATAGAACCTAATATCTGCCTCTAAAATTTCAGAGATACCAGATAATTGCTTTATTCTATCCTTCACTTTACCAATATCAGAAGGAGATTTAACAGTAACTTTTATCGCTGTAACCGGTTTGCCAAAATAAAACTTTGACTCTTTTCTAATAGACATTATAAAAGAAAGAGTTTTCTTTAGTGATTCAAGTTGCTTAAAAACTAAATCTATAGCTGAACTTTTCGGTAAGACATAGAAGTATGGGCGGAAAGACTCATCAACCAAAAGAACTCGACGATTGTCTTTAGTTATGCTCCAAATAAATATTCGGGAGACCCCTTCATCTACATCATATGAAATATCTAGGGGCCAGAATAATAATTCCATAGTATTTTTCTTCCCCCAATTAATTCTTGAGGATAGTCAGACTTATTTTTCTTGTCTCAATATTTTGAACATTACTATGGCTGATTTACCATTACCATAATAGTTGGGAATAATGTATCCATCTTTAAATCCTAATTTCAAGTAAAATTTTCTGGCTATAAAATTATCTATTCTAACTTCCAATCTTAAAACAATAACATTTTTTCTTTTCAAGTGATTTTCAATTTCTTTAATTAATTTTGAAGCTATTCCAAGTTTTCTATGTAAAGGGTCAACAGCAATTGATAGTATATGACCCACGTAACCTCTTCTTGTAACTGAAATAACATAACCGACAATCCTACTGTTAATTTCGGCTACAAAAAAGGACTCTCCATGTAAAGATGATAAAAAATGCAGTAATTTATAGGAATAAGGATTGCTGAATGAAATTTGCTCAATGAGATAAACAGCCCGGACGTCGTCTTCGTTCTTTATCTTCCGTATGACTATATTTTCTAGATTTTTATTCATTTAAAATCAGCATATAATCATTAAGTGAGAAGTATATTAAGATTTATTTTATTATTTTTATTTAGATTTGTGAGGAGGGATGAGATGAAGTTAAAGTGGCTTAGTCATGCAGGCTTCCAAATTGAAATATGTGGCAAAAATATACTGATAGATCCATGGCTTTCTGGAAATCCCTTGGCTAAAGAAAAAATCGAAAATCTAGGAGAAATTGAACTAATTCTTATAACACATGATCATGGTGATCATTTAGGAGACGCCATTACAATAGCAAAAAGAACTAATGCCAAGGTAATTGGAATATACGAATTAATACAATATGTTTCGAGCCAGGGCATTAATAACGTCTTGGGAATGAATATTGGAGGGACAATCTTATTGGACGGTTTGGAGATTACACTAGTACAAGCTTTTCATTCTTGTAGTAGAGGAGCTCCAGTAGGATTTATTGTAAGGTGTAAAGATGAAAGCTTCTATCATGCTGGAGATACAGGGCTCTTTGGAGATATGAGAATTATAGGAGAACTGTATAAGCCTAAGATTGCATTGCTTCCTATCGGAGGCTATTACACTATGGGTCCACGTGAAGCTTTAGAGGCAGTAAAAATGATTAAACCAGAAATAGTAATTCCAATGCATTATAACACATTTCCAGTCATTAAACAAGATCCAAGTATTTTTAAGAAAATGGTTGAGGAAAACATACCAGGAACAAATGTAATTATACCAAGCATTGGAGAGTGGATCATAATATAAACTAACAATCACATGATGATGAAAATGAATAACATAATAAGTAGTACTGAGAAGAAAATCCTCAAAAAAATTTATTCACTTGGAAGAAAAGTCAACATAGATCGGCTTATAAAGGAATGTAAAATGGATAAAAACACGGTTTTTTCCATTTTAAATAGACTGTCTAGAAAGAAAGCCGTTAAATTGAGAATTCTAACTAGAAGGAAAGTAGAATTAACTATTAAAGGGATGGAAGCTGTAGCCAAAGGACTTCCTGAAAGAAGAATTATCAGAATAATTGCTAAACAAAATAGAAGACCAAAAGTGGAAGAATTAATCAGAAATATTAAAGAAGAAAATATTCAAGGTGCAATCGGATGGGCAAGAAAAAAGGGATGGATAAAGATAAAAAAGGGAGAAATATTACTTACTTCCAAAACTGAGCCTCCCAAAGGAATAGACGAAAAGTTATTGGAGGAAATAGCCATAGATGAGAAGGGTAAGAATATTGACAACATAACTAAAGAATTGTTAGACATACTTGAAATCCTCAAAAAAAGAAAGCTGGTCAAAATAAAGAATGAACCTCAAATTATGATATTTTTAACAGAGGAAGGTGAAAAATTATTAAAAAGTAAAGTTGAAGAGGAAATTACAGTATTAACTAGAGAACATATCATCAATAGAAGCTGGGAGAAAAAACACATAAAAAAATATGATGTAACTCTTATACCTGTAAAAGTTTACCATGGAAACAGGCATTTTCTCTCTAAATTTGTTGATAGAATAAAAGAAGTATTAGTTCAGTTAGGATTTAAGGAAATACATGGACCATTTGTTGAATTAGAATTTTGGAACTTCGATATGCTTTACTATCCTCAAGATAATCCAATTAGAGATTTTGAAAAACCATTGATATTAAAGCAACCAAGTGTGGGAGATATCATACCCAAGGGAAAAAAAGATCTTGTAAGAAGATTATATGAAGAAAAAGGAAAATATGAAAATTTCACTGAACACTTATGGAGTGTAGAATATGCAAGAAGACTAATATTGAGAACATCAACAATGCCCGTGTTACTTAGATATATTGTACATGAAAAACTTGCAAATGATAACATGAAAATCTTCTGTGTAGGTAGATCATTCAAAGCGAACATAGAGAAGACTGTAGGATACATGGAAACAGTCGATATTAGTATAATTTATAGTCATAATGATGCAAATATAGGCAATTTAACAAAATTAGTGGAAATTTTATTTAAAGATTTAGGAGTAAGAAGATATCTAATTAAACCATCATTCCAGCCATATACTGAACCAACCTTAAAAGTCCTAGTGTATCATAATGAAACTGATTGGATTGAATGTATAAAGATGGGTGTTATGAGAGAAGAAATTTCTAGGAATATTCTGGAAATTAACAGTACTACATTGGTTTGGAATATAGATGTAGGCAAGCTTGCTATCGCATATTTTAATCTAAAGAATGTCAAAGATATATTTTCAAGGGATCTGGATGAACTTCAAAAAAGATCCTTCGAGGTGTAGATATTGTGAAAATACGGATAAAATGGGAGGACTTATTTACTTTAATTGGAAAGAGACTAAGTATAAATGAAATTTCACAAATATTACCGTTATTTAAATGTGAAGTAGATAAATATGACGTAAAAGAGGCAGATATATTAGTCCCGATAGATAGAATTGATCTTTTTTCCGTTGAAGGAATTTCAAGAATTTTACGAAATTATTTAAAAAAAGAAACAATTGATAGAATTGAACAAAAAGGAATCAATGTGACAATTTATGTTACTCTTGAAGCAATAAAAGTAAGACCATATATTTCATGTGCAGTTATAGAAGAAGTTTCACTAGGCATAGAAGCAATAAATCAAATTCGACAATTTCAAGAAAAAATACATAAAACATATTGTCGAAAGAAAAGAAAAGCATCTATATCTGTACATGATCTCGACAAGCTATCTTTACCAATAACATTTACATGTAAAAAGCCCGAAGAGATTATATTCAAACCAATAGGAGGAAAAAAAGCCATGAAAGCTAAAGAAATATTAACCCAAACTTCCATCGGTAAGTCTCATGCTCATCTCTTCTTTGCATTAGAGAGATACCCTGTCATTATTGATTCAAAAGGAAAAGTTCTGTCAATGCCGATGGCCGTGTGTAGTGAAGAAACAAAAATTAATGAAGAAACAAGTCGATTACTAATCATATCAACTGGTATTGAAAGAGGGCTTGTAGATAATATTACTAATGTGATGGTAGCTAACATGCTGGAAAGAGAAGGAAAAATAAGATCAGTATTGATTAAGTATCCACATGTTGAAAACATTACCCCAATACTTAGAAGCAGAACAATAGAGATAAATCTAAATAAAGCTAGGAAAATACTTAACATAAATCTGACCATGAAAACTGTAAAGGAATTATTATTAAAAGCAGGATATAAATTGCAAAATAAAAGTAAAGATAAAATAAAGATTTTGGTTCCCTTTTATCGGTTTGATGTCAAATGTATGAATGATATACTTGAAGATCTTCTATTATTATATGGGATTGAAAAAATTAAGAGTAACAATTTAAAAGGTAGTAGAATAGCAATAAGGGATAAATTGTCATGGTTCATAGATAGAGTGAAAGAGTATATGATTGGATTCGGATTTCAAGAAATAATAAGTCAAACTTTGATTGATGGAAATATACTAAATGAATTTTTTGGTATTGATGAAAAGCATATGATAAAGGTATTAAATGTAGTTCAACCTGGACGTGATACTTTAAGAAGCTGGTTACTTCCAGGGATACTTGAATTCTTAAGCAACAATAGAGAAAGAGATTATCCTCAAAAAATATTTGAAATAGGCTATGTTACTAAGCCTTCAGAAGAAAGTGATAACAAAAGTAGAAGTATTTTGAGGATTGGTGCAGCAATATCAGACTTTAAAATAAGTTATGAAAAAATAGCCACTCCTGTATACTTGATGCTGAAGAAAATTAGAGTACCATTTAAATTTGAGGAAACATCTCATAACGCATTCATTTTAGGAAGAACTGCCCGTATAATTATTGGGAAAGGACAAGATAAAAAGGAAATTGGAATTATTGGTGAAATTCACCCTAGAATGTTAATGAAATTTAAAATTCTAAATCCTGTAGCTGCTTTTGAATTAAATCTTCAGAGACTATTTGAATATACTATAAAGGTACATGGTGGGGCCGCGGAGATTTGAACTCCGGTCACGGGGACCCATTGGGGGAGAGTACTCTAACCCCGCAGCCTTCCAAGCTAGCCTACGGCCCCTCTATCATTTAAATGCAATATAAATTATCAATTTAAATCTTGCTAAAGATTACAGCTTAATATTTTTATCATGTATTATGAGATACTATTTATGGGGCTAGTAGTGACTAGAGAAGAAATTGCAAAAAAGATAGCAGGAGAAATAGTACTTTCAGATAAGCCGTGGATTGTCATGAAAAAATGGAGAGAGCTTTTCAATATAACGCAGATTGAAATGGCGTTAAATATGGATGTTTCCCCTTCAGTCATTAGTGATTATGAAGGAGGAAGAAGAAAATCTCCTGGCTCAAGATTTATAAAAAGATATGTAGAAACTTTATTGAAAATAGATAATGAAAGAGGAAACCCTATTCTTAAGGAATTTGAAAAAATAATGACGATATCAACTGACGCTATACTTGACATAAAAGAATTTTCAGAGCCAGTATCAATTAAAAATTTTTGTGACATAATTAATGCTGAGATAATAGCTTGTAAACACTTGAGTAGCAGAAGAATCTTTGGGTATACTGTTGTTGATAGTATTAAATGTATAGAAACACTTTCCGGTATAGACTTTCTCAGACTCATGGGTACAACATCTATGAGAGCCCTAATATTTACAAAAGTTAGTCGTGGACGATCACCAATGGTAGCGATTAGAGTACATCCAATAAAACCAGCAGCAGTTATTATTCATGGAACTGAAAAAATTGATTCATTGGCTATTAAGCTTGCTAGGATAGAGCAAATTCCATTAGCAGTATCTCATGTGAATAATGTTGAAAAACTATTATATATATTGAAGAATTTTGGTTTGAATCTTGAAAAATGAAACATAAAAATAGAAAAATGAAAAGAGAGATAATTCTTATAGGGGAAAGTTTACGAAAAAACGTATATTATCTATTGAGAAGATTCTTAATGCATTATCTAATTCACTAAGAATTGAAATTATGAAAAAATTAAGTAGAGAGGGGGAATTAAGTTTCACAGAATTAATGCAGGAATTAAATCTATCTCCAAGGACTGATGCAGGAAAATTTGGATATCATATAAGAATGCTTGTTGAAAATCAATTGATACGTACAAATCCTCGGACTGGAAAATATATCCTTACAGATATAGGCAAAATAATGACTGAAATACTATGGGAACTTGAGGATATCAGTAGAAGAAGATCAAGGGAAATTATGGTTAGAACTTCAAGGTTAACTATTGAACCCTTCGAGCGTAAGAAAATTGTAGAAGCGTTAATGAGGGAAGCAAAGGTGCCTAGAAAATTAGCTGAAGATATAGCAAGAGAAGCTGAAGAGAGATTAATTAGGCTAGAGATAGATTATCTAACTGCACCATTAATACGTGAATTTGTTAACGCTATACTTTTAGAACAAGGGTTAGAAGATTATCGCCATGCACTAACTAGATTGGGATTACCTGTATATGATGTAGAAAAGTTAGTTAAAGAAGCAATTTATGGGGGTGAAGCATTGCCTGACAAAATACATGCTATGGCTGGTGATTCAGTTATGGAAGAATATACATTAATCAAACATTTACCAAGAGAAGTCTCTGATGCTCATTTAGCAGGTAAAATTCACATATGTAATGCAAATTATTGGTCACTTCGTCCTGCAACAGTTCATCATGATATTTCATTCTTCCTAAGAAGCGGTTTCCCACCTGCAGGAATAAGCCCCATATTTTCTTACAGTAAGCCACCTAAATCATTTAGAGCTGCTTTAAACTTTATAGTTAGAATTGTACAATTAATGCAAAGCAATTTAGCTGTAGGACAATTAATAGATAACTTCAATTACGTTCTTGCACCTTATGCTAAGGGACTAAAAAAGGACGAAATAAAAAATGCACTAAGGGAAATGTTCATACAGTTAAATCAAATGTCAACATCAAGAGGAGATGTTATTCCATTAGCCATTAGCATTAGCATAAAAAATCCATCTAAAAATAGTCAACAGTATTACGAAGAAGCATTAAAACTATTCCAATCAATTATTCAAACTATGAGTGAAGGAGATGATTTAGGGAAACCATTCTTAACACCGTTACTAATTGTTAAATTAGACAAGCAAATTGTGGGAGATGATGACTTTAACGAATTATACATGGATCTGTGTAAACTTACATCAAAATGGACTTTGCCATATTTCATTAATCTAGATGCAGATTGGCAAAATGAAAACATAACTTATGGATGGGATTTGTCCAGAATTCCATCAACAAGGAAGACTGGAGGAATACGAAGTGGATGTCTTGACACAATAATAATAAACTTACCGAGAATAGCATTGGAATCAAAAGGAAATGATGATAAGTTTTTCTCGAATCTTGAAAAAAACATAGATCTGTGTATTAAAGCATTTGATGTAAAAAGAGAAAGCATAAAGAAGAGGCTTGAAAGTGGACATTTACCATTACTAGGAAGTACTGTTAATGGAACGTATTACTATAAAATTGAAGATGCTATTGGAAATATAGGATATGTAGGTTTACCTGAAGCTGTAAAAATACATACAGGCTATTGGATTCGTGAAAACAACACAGCATTAAGATTTGCAAAGAAAATAATTGAAGTTATTAGGAAGAAAATTAGCATAGAGAAGAAAACATTAGGTTTAACTCATATTTCTTTGGAAGAAGACGTAGAAAGCAGATTTGAAAGAAATGATATTGCTAGTTTCGGGTATACTACAATAAAGGAGAAACTTGGAAATGAATTGATGTATACTGCTAATGCGCATATTCCGTTTCGCATGTCTATTTCACTTAAAAGGAGAGTTAAAATAGAAGAGCAATTTCATGAAATAGTAATGAATGGTCATGGATTAAACATTCACTTAAAGGAACCTACGCCAAGTAGAGAATATTTTGCGAAAGTTATACGCTGGTTTATCAATAATACGAAGTTAGGAGCCTTTACATTTACCAAAGACATCACATTTTGTAAGCGATGCGAAAAAATTTATGCAGGATATCATAGTAGATGCCCTTACTGCAGAAGATCATTTGGAAACATTGTATATCTCGCTAAGAAGGTTAACGTGTATGCAGCTTTGACTAAGGAAGAAGAAAGATACTTTAAGAGGACGAGATATACTTTGTAATCTAGGTTACTTAAGTGCCCCTAAAAGTAACGCTAGAAGAGCCATTCTAACCACTAGACCATACCGAGTTTGTTTAAAATATTTTGCATAGGGAGTCTCATCTATACGTGTATCTAGTTCATCTACTCTGGGTAATGGATGTAATATTATTAGATCAGGCTTACAACCATCAAGAAGCTCAAGTGTAAGTTTATATGAACCTTTGACCTTCTCATACTCAGAAATGTCTGGAAAACGTTCTTTTTGTATTCTGGTTACATATATTACATCGGTAACTTTAACTACTTTATCGAGAGTATCATACTCTTTAACTTTCACACCGAGCTCTCTTAAATCATCTATTATCTCTTTTCTCATTCTTAATAAGGGTGGGGCCACTAATAGTAGATTTATATCGTAATAGGAGAGAGCATATGCTAATGAGTGTACAGTTCTTCCATATTTTAGGTCGCCAACTAAGGCTATTGTTAATCCATCGATTTTTCCTTTTTCACGTTTAATCGTATAAAGATCTAGAAGTGCTTGGGTAGGATGTGATAATGCACCCGAACCAGCATTTATTATTGGAACTTTTGCAATTTCTGCAGCTAATCTAGCGGCACCTTCTAGAGGATGTCGTAAAACTATGATATCAGCATAATTTTCGACCACTCTTATAGTGTCAGATAAAGTTTCACCTTTAGCAATAGATGCAGCTCCTGGTTCTGAGAAACCTATAACACCCCCACCTAGCCTTAACATTGCAGCCTCAAAGCTTAGTCTAGTTCTGGTACTTGGCTCGAAAAAGAGTGATGCAAGAATTTTCCCCCTTAGCAAATCTAAACGTTTATCTAGCATAGACTCTAACTGCATAGCTACCTTAAAAATATACTCTATTTCATCACGTGTATAATCCTTTATGCTGATAAAATCCCTACCCTTAAAATTCAACACCGCCCTATATGAGTTTAATCCTTAAATAATTAAATGTTTTCTCTTAGTTCAAAAACAACTAAAATATACTCCTCAAAGTATATTACGTAAATAGTGAGAAACAAAATGGTGGGCGAAAACATTAGAGTTGAAGAGTTAAGGATAAAAAAGATAGAAGAAGGTACAGTTATTGATCACATTCCTGCAGGATATGCATTCAGCGTCTTAAGAATCTTAAATATAAGTGGAAAAGAAGGTTTCATCGTTAGTATCGCTATGAATGTTCCAAGTAGGAAATTGAAGAAAAAAGACATTGTAAAAATTGAAAAAAGAGAGTTAAAAGAGGAAGAATTAAATAAGATAGCACTTATAGCGCCAACTGCAACTATAAACATAATAAAGGACTTTAAGGTGATTAGGAAAAAAAGGATAACTTTACCAGATACTATAGAGAATATTCTGAGATGTATCAATCCAAGATGCATTACTAATAGTCCAAGAGAGAAAGTTATGACAAAATTTCTAGTCATAAGCAAGAAGCCAGTTAAACTTAAATGTAAATATTGCGGCATCATACTTGAACTTGAAGATATCATACAACAGTTCTAGATCATTGAAAAGTATTTAAAGTTCTAAATCTAAATCTCGTTAGATTAGAGGAGTGGCAATAATGGGGGAGATAGCAGAGAAGTTGAAGGAAATATTATTGGCAGAAAAAGAGGCAGAAGACATTATCATGACAGCAAAAAAGGAAGCAGACAAGATAGTTAAAGAGGCAGAAAGAAAAGCAAAAAGCATGCTTGAAAAACTGGACATATTAGTAGAAAAAGAAATTGAAAAGTTAAAAAGTCAAAAATTTAGAGAAATGCAACAACAAATAGAGAATATAACTAATGATGCAAAAAAGAAAGTTAATGAAATTAAGAGGAGGACTGAAGAAGTGATAGAAACTCTTGTAACAGAAATTGTAAGAGAGATCTTGGAGGGAGAAAAAAGTGAAAAATGAGGAAGTAAAACGCATAATAGAGATTATTATGAAAGAAGCCGAAAATGAAGCAAGTAGAATCATTTCTGAAGCTAAAATAGAAGCGGAGAAAATAGTTAGGAAAGTTGAGGAGCAATTAAAACGTAATGTAGAAGAAAAAGTTAAAAAGACTTTTAAAACCATTAGTGGAGAAGAAATTCGAAGGAAAATTGCAGAAGCAAAACTAGAAGCTAGGAAAATGATTTTAAATGCAAAAGAAGAAGCTATAAAGATGGTTTTCAATGCTGTAATTGAAAGGCTAAAGAAAATTACTGAAAGTGAGGAGTATCCGAGAATTCTTGAAAAATTAATTTATGAAGCAGGGAAGACGCTGGGTGGAGGAGAATTAATAGTTGAGTTAAGTGAAAAAGATGGAAAATTAAAATTAAACTGGGAAAAAATAGCTAAAAAAATCGAAGAAGACACCGGGGTCAAAACTATAATAAAGGAGGTCAATGCAAAATTAAACTGTATTGGCGGGGTTATTGTTAAGAGTGCTGATAGTAAATTTACTTTTGACAATACATTTGAAGAAAGAATAAATCGTTTAGAGAGAAGACTAAGAGTAATAATCGCCAAAAAACTTTTTGGGTGAAAGTATGAAAGTTGCACTTGTCGGAGATTATGAAACAGTTATCGGGTTCAAACTTGCAGGATTAAGTAGAGCGTATACTGTAGAAAATGAAGTTGAAGCTGAAAAAGTAATACGTAAACTTTCAAGAAATCCTGAAATAGCTATTATAATTATAACTGAAGCTATCGCGAGTAAAATTAGAGGAGTTTTAAGGGAATTTTATGGAAAAACCAGACCAATTATTGTGGAAATTCCAGATAGAAGAGGCCCTATCCCCACACTTGAATTTGTGAAAGACCTAGTTAGAAGAACTGTTGGAGTTGAGATTATCTTAGGTTAGGTGAGAAGTATGGAAAGAGTTGGTGAAATCATTAAAGTTGCAGGTCCTGTTGTGGCAGCTAAGGGACTTAGGGGAGCTAGAATGTATGAAGTTGCCAGAGTAGGAGAGGAAGGACTAATAGGAGAAATAATCAGATTACAAGAGGATGTTGGAGTCATACAAGTTTATGAGGAAACTTCAGGATTAAAACCAGGCGATCCTGTATATGCTACTGGAAGGCCATTATCCGTAGAACTTGGTCCCGGAATTATAGGTCAAATTTATGATGGAATCCAGAGACCGTTACCAGAAATACGTAAAATTATTGGAGACTTTGTTAGGAGAGGTGTTACTGCACCTGCACTTCCAAGAAAAAAGAAATGGCATTTCACACCCGAAGTTAAAGTTGGAGAAAAAGTTCAAGAAGGAGATGTACTAGGAGTCATACCAGAAACACCATTAGTGCAACATAGAGTTTTAGTGCCGCCAGGAATTTCAGGTAAAATAACTGAAATTGTTGACGAAGGAAGATATGTAGTAGATGATGTCATAGCAAAAATACAAACTTCATCAGGTACAGTTCCAATAAAAATGATGCAAATTTGGCCTGTAAGAAAACCGAGACCATTTAAGGAAAAACTTCCTCCTGATGAGCCATTAATAACTGGACAGAGAATAATAGATGCATTATTCCCAATAGCAAAGGGAGGAACAGCAGCTATTCCTGGAGGATTTGGAACTGGAAAAACTGTCACACAACATCAACTCGCTAAATGGAGCCATGCAGATGTCATAGTCTATGTGGGCTGTGGTGAGAGAGGAAATGAAATGACCGAAGTTCTCGAAAGATTTCCAGAGCTAAAAGATCCAAAAACAGGAAGACCATTAATGGAAAGGACAATATTAATCGCCAATGTAAGTAATATGCCAGTAGCAGCCAGAGAAGCAAGCATATATACAGGAATCACAATAGCTGAATACTTCAGAGATATGGGATACGATGTAGCACTAATGGCTGACTCAACATCAAGATGGGCTGAAGCTCTAAGAGAAATAAGCGGTAGATTAGAAGAAATGCCGGGAGAAGAAGGTTTCCCACCCTATTTAGGTGCAAGACTATCTGAGTTTTATGAAAGAGCAGGAAAAGTAATAACACTTGGAAGTAAAGAAAGATATGGATCAGTAAGTGTAATTGGAGCAGTTTCACCTCCTGGTGGTGATTTCTCGGAGCCAGTTGTTCAGTGTACATTGAGGGTAGTTAAGGTCTTTTGGGCTCTTGATAAAGCTCTAGCTGAGCGAAGACATTTTCCAGCTATAAATTGGTTAATAAGCTATTCACTGTACAATGATATACTTCAGAACTGGTATGCTAAACAACTTGCACCAGACTGGCCTAAAATTCGTACAGAGGCTATGGCAATTTTACAAAAAGAAGATGAATTGAAGGAAATAGTTAGATTAGTTGGACCTGATGCATTACCTGAATCAGATAGGGAAATTTTAGAAGCAGCTAGAATGATTAGAGAAGACTTTTTGATGCAACATGCATATCACCCAATAGACTCATATTGTCCGATAGAAAAAACTTACTTGTTATTAAAAGCAATATTACATTTCCATAATCAAGCTAGGCAAGCATTAGAAAAGGGAATACCTTTATCAAAGATACTAGCACTACCAATAAAAGATGAGATAGCTAGATTAAAAATCGTACCACCAGATAAATTTAAGGAAGCATATGAATATATTGTTACAGAAACCAATAAGCAGATTACTCAATTAATTGAAGAATTGGAGGAAGTTAGAGGGTAATAACATGTCGTCTCCATCTCTTAAAGCTTTAAAATACAAAACTGTAACAGAAGTTACGGGACCACTACTAATAGTTCAAGATGTGAAGGGAGTAGCTTATGGAGAACTTGTGAAAATAGAGACACCAAGTGGTGAAATTAGAACAGGAACAGTATTAGAAACTGGATTAGGATATGCAATAATTCAAGTATTTGAGGGCACAAGAGATTTAGATACAAGCAAAACTACTGTTAGGTTTACTGGAGAAACAATGAAATTACCAGTCTCGGAAGACATGCTTGGAAGAATATTCAATGGAAGAGGAGAACCAATAGATGGTGGACCACCAATAATTCCAGAAGATGAATTAGACATACATGGTGCTCCAATAAATCCTGCTGCACGAGAATATCCAAAAGAATTTATCCAAACAGGAATTTCAGCTATCGATGGGATGAACACTTTAAGTCGAGGACAGAAATTGCCATTATTTACTGAGTCAGGACTACCACACAATATACTAGCTGCACAGATTGTCAGACAAGCCACCATTCCCGGAAAAGAAGAAGAATTCGCAATAGTATTCGCTACGATGGGAATAACCACCGAAGAGGCAATATATTTTAGACAAGAATTTGAGAGAACTGGTGCACTTGAGAGAGTAGTGATGTTTATCAATTTAGCAGAAGACCCAGCCATAGAGAGGGTGATAACACCACGACTGGCTCTAACTACTGCAGAATATTTAGCATTTGAGAAAGATATGCACATACTTGTCATATTAACTGATATGCTAAACTATGGTGAAGCATTAAGAGAAATAAGTGCAGCACGTGAGGAAGTACCTGGACGTAGAGGATTTCCAGGATATCTGTATACAGATCTAGCAACGAATTATGAAAGATGTGGAAGAATAATTGGTAAAAAAGGGAGTATAACGTTGATACCAATAGTTACAATGCCAGGAGGAGATGTAACACATCCAGTTGTGGATCTTACAGGGTATATTACTGAAGGGCAGATCTATCTTGATCGTGCGCTTTATAGAAAAGGAATTTATCCACCAATAAACGTATTACCTTCACTGTCTCGATTAATGAAAGAAGCTACCAGATATACGAGAAAGGATCATCACCCACTGAGCGATCAATTATATTACTGCTATGCTGAAGGAGTAGAACTTAGAGGGTTAGTAGCAGTTGTTGGTGAAGAAGCATTAACAGATAGAGATAGAAAATATTTAGAGTTTGCAGATGCATTTGAAAGAAAGTTCATCGCCCAAGGAGTTTATGAAAACAGAAGTTTAGAAACAACTCTACGAATAGGATGGGATCTTTTATGTGAATACATTCCTGAATCAGAGTGGAAGAGATTAGATCCCGACATTATAAAGCAATATTGCCCCACATACTCTAGAATTTCCTAGATTTCCTTCAATTTTATATATTTCTCTTTAAAGTTATACCATAGCTTAGTTTCTTGAGTATTAAGAAGAAGGGATAATATTAGTTAGGGGGCCGTAGTCTAGCTAGGTTTAGGACGTCGCCCTCGGGCGGCGAAGGTCGTGGGTTCAAATCCCACCGGCCCCACTTTTATCTTCATTTTGAAGATAAAAATCCATGATATTTAAGGTGCCATCTGGATATAATTTTATTGTTGAATTCAATTTTGCATATCAGTAAGTCTATGAAGCCTTGATTAGAACTAAGTTCTAACATTGAAAAGCCTAATGAAAGATAATGACTTTTAAAGTATTGAGAATAATAAAGTAAAATAGGTACTACTAAGGTATTAAAGTTGTGATTAAAAATTAATTGGATTTTTGAATTTTCTTCGTTTAAAAATAAAAAAGAGTGGTTTATTTGTCTACTTCCATTATGACTATGAATTTCCATTCTCCTTTGGTTGTGTTTTTGGGTTTAAACCATAGTTCTATTGTTTCTCCTGGTTTTAAGTTTACACCTATATCATCGCTGGATCTTAATTTTTTAGTTATAATCCCCTTTGTTGTATGATATGCGCGTGTTAGTGGAAGTGCGAAGCCCTTGTTAGTGTCTTTGTTTATTGCTATTAATATTATTCTGTCAACAAGTGAGGTCTGATTATTTAATTGTTTAAAATTCAATTTATAGACTCCTTTATTTACGGCTAAAATGGAACTAATTACATGTACATCTGTTGAATTTCTCCCGCCAATAATTTCCAAAGACCCTTCAAATTTCCAATCTTTGCCATTCCAAATTAGAAGCATAAGGCTTTCATGATCCATACCACTATCATCATTCTCATACCACACCCTGAGACTACTAAACTCAGCTTCACAATAACCGCTACACTCTTCAGCTACATCTTCAACTTGTGCAAGCCAACAATCGGCAATAGCGAAATATACATTTGCATTATTTGCAGCGTTGCGAGCATTAATTAATTCATTCAATAGATTGATAGTATATGAACCTACACCTTGAGTATAATACCTTGTATAAACCATACTACTTGGCAAGTGCTTTGTGAATTGACCATCAAAAGGCTTAAGAATACCACCGAGTGCATAATAGAAATCTATACCAAGCACTGTTTTAGGATAATATGTTGACTCGCCAGTATTAGGATCGTATTCAACTACATTGTAAACTTTAAACCAAACATTTGTTAACACGCCCCACTCCAAAGAATTATGGATAAGACGTATAATATGTTAGCGTAGTTTCAAGCCATAATTGCTTAATGGATGATGTTATTTGTAATAATGGGGGTTTATGTATTCCTGGAGGTTCAGGGTCATCCCAAACCCATCCTTGTGTAACTCCAGCACAAACTGTATCTGTACCCTTATCAGTGTCCGCCCTTAATAAAAATCTCCAATCTCCACCAACATTTACTAGTATTGCGTAATCACTATTTGGTTCAAGAGTTCCATGACCACCTGTGAAAAAATTCCACCACCAAACTCTGCCAACCCAATAATCACCATTGTCAAATTCCGGGTTTTTAGTCCAATCATAAATCTCTGCATAAACTAGTGGGAACCCTAAAAAAGTAATGTATAATATTACCAACATACCTATGTTTAAATATTTTTTCATAAAAATCCCTCATATAATTTATTTTAAGAAAAAAAAATTTAACTTTTTCTTTTCGTAGATATCTTATAGCGGTTACTGTATATATGAAGGTTAGTATTATGGCTGAGTATCGAAGTAATGGCTCTATATTGACGAGTATATTGTAGATTAGTGGAGAAATACTGTTAATTAATAAAAAGAGGGCAAAACCTACACCTGCAGGCATTATTCCAATAATTAACAGCATATAACAAATCATAGAAATATTGTATTCTAGGAAGGGAATACCTTTAACAAGCCAAAATAAAAATGGTGAAAAAAATAAAGCTAAAACAATAAAAGAGAAGGGTAACTGAACAAGAGAAGCCATCCAAATAAACTTATAACCCCCATATAAACCCAAAACCCAAAGAATATTCAAAATAACTATGGGTACTAGAAGTAGATTATATAGAGAAAAAATAATTGAAAAACCAAGATTAAATAAGCAAACAATAAGAAGAACAGTTACACCTAAAGGTCTTTTAACTACTTCAGACATAACATTCAAAATAAAGTTAGTAAAAACTAATTTAAAAAATTAATGGTAGATATTGAAATTTTTTATATTAGATAAAACACTTATGCTATCATTTGGAATATAATCTTAGAGCATATTAGATTGAAAAAGGATACTAAATATGACGCAAAAAGGAATCATAAAATGAATTGGATTATGAGATAATTGTTAGTTTTGCATATTGTTGTGTTCTCGGGCGGCGAA